>NZ_JBSVWS010000047.1:0-32950 GCF_054071155.1 Pseudomonas sp. SDO5532_S415
TTTTTGTGGCGGCACACACCAAAACCATGCCCAACACCGCCCCCTGTGGGAGCGAGCCTGCTCGCGAAGACGGCAGTGAGTTCAGCAGAAGTTTTGCCTGACAAACCGCAATCTCGATCCTTCCCCCCTACACCAACCGCTCAATCTTCTGATGTTGCCAAACCCTCTTGTAGTACAGCACCTGCAACGCCAGCATCCCCAGATACGCCACCGGAAACGCCATCCACACCCCTTGCAGGCCGAACCGCGCATCCAGCAGATACGCCACCGGCAACTGCACACCCACCACACACACAATTGAAATCGCCACCGGCACCATCACCGTGCCGCTGGCACGCATGATCCCGCCGATGATCGCCTGGAAACCAAACACCAACAGACTCCAGAGCATGATGTGCAACAGATGCTCGGCCATGCTCCGCGTCGCCTCCTCGGTGAGGAACAAACCCAGCAACCAGTGCGACAACAAATACCCCAACACCACCAGGCCACCGGTCAGGCACACATTGATCATCAACCCCGTGCGCAAAATCGGCCCGATCCGTTCGATACGCCCCGCTCCAATCGCCTGCGCCCCAAGAATCGACGCGGTAATGGCTATCGACAACGCCGGAAACTGCACGTAATTGACGATCTGCGTCACCGCCCCATACGCCGCCGTCGCCTGGGAACCGTGCTGGTTCACCAGCGCCAGAATCACCAGCTCCGACAGCGACAACACCACCATCTGCAACCCGGTGGGCAAGCCGATGCGCAGCACCTTGCCGAGGATCGCCATGTCCAGCTTCATCGCCGCAAAAAACTCGCGGTCCGGCGCCAACGGATGGCCCTTGCGAATCAAGCGCCACGCCAGCCACCCCATCGCCGCCAGGTTCCCCGCCAACCCGGCAAACGCCGCACTCTGGATCCCCAGCATCGGCAAGCCGAACCAGCCACGAATAAACGCCGGCGTCAGCGCCAGCCCGACGACGGTCGACACCACCAACGCCAACAACGGCGACATCGTGTCACTCACCCCGCGCAGCAACTGCGTGAACAACACAAACACCAGCAGCGACGGCATGAACCACAACATCACATGGGCATACGAAACCGCATCGTCCAGCACATCCCCCGGCGTCCCCAACCCCACCAGCGAAGACCGTGCAAACACACTCCCCAACACCGCCGCCACCACCCCTATCAACAACCCCAGCATCAACGTCGCCCCGGCGATGGCCTTCACCAGATGCGGCTCCCGCGCACCCCAGGCCTGCCCGATCAACACACCCGCGCCCGCGCCGAGGCCGATGACCAGGGCGATGAAGAAAAACACGATGGGAAACATCCCCGAAACCGCCGCCAGCGCTTGAGTGCCGAGCATCTGGCCGATGTAGATGCTGTTGACGGTGCCGGACATGGATTGCAGGAAGTTGGACAGGACCATGGGGGCGAGGAAAAGGAGGTAGGTTTTCCAGAGGTGGGGTTGGGGGGTGGTTGGGGTTTGCATGGGGTGGAGGTCCGTCTCGACTGCTGGGTGGGGTTACTGATCTTAGCTACAACGACTTGAAACAGAAATACGCTGACACATCACTTGAGTCCGGGTGTTGAAAAAGCATCTACGCTCAATCCAACTCAAGACGAGCTTCACTCACCACCATAGGAAGGTACGCATGCTTTACATACCGTGTATGAAGGTAGGTCTAAATGATGTAAAAGCGCTCATAAATCTGGAAGAACATCGAAAAGAACTAGTATCTCCGCTCTTGAATATGAGAGGCATTGAACGCCATCTGAATGATTTCCTTGCAAACTGGGGCGACCACCCTTACTTGATGGACATTTCGAGATCCACACAAGATATCGCGAGCGGAGTCATCGCAGAAAGAGACTTACACAACCCCGCAAACCACTTCGAGAACAAACGAATCTGGTTCAATGAAGTGAGATCTCAAAATAATTCACTAATACCAGTTGTATCGTGGCTTGACACAGACAATGCTCGAGACATCATACAACAAGCGCGATTACTACTAGCAGACGTTGAAACAATTGCGATTAGAGTTATTTGCTCTACCGAAATAACAGGTGCCAGCTGGGAAAGAGCAATAAGCATTCTTGACGCTATAGCAAACCCAGAAAATATAATTGTAATTCTAGATTTTGGAGATAGATCACCATTTTCCACTATAAATGGTGGCGCGCTTGACCATAGCTTTACAACGTTGGTCACCTACGGGATACATAGCGCAACTTTGATCAGTTCTTCCTTCCCAAGTCAGAAGCCTCAAGCGGGAACCTCCAGCACGGCTGTTTGCCATGACATCGTTTGGCAGGCGGAAGCAAAACAACTAAACAGTTCAATAAACTTAATTTATGGCGACTACGCAGGAACAAATCCTGGTGCAGCTGTAGAATATATCCCTGGCATGGCAGTTATACCTTTTGCAAGTTACTACACACCAAATGAATGGTGGTTGAAACGACTTGGAAGAGATAAAGAGTTTGAAAATTACGTTCAGCTAGCGAGAGATATTCTTCAGCTACCCGACTACCACGGAGATGAATTTTGCTGGGCAACCAGAGAGTATGCGAGGATTAGCCAGACAAATGAGCGCTACGGAAACAATGGAGTATGGAACGGACTAAGAGCTAACCAGCATATTTGCGCAACGCTCCAGTTCCTTCAGCATGAAGATAATGGCGACAGTGTTTCATTTGACGACATATTTTGACTCACGGAATAACGAACCTTAAGCCTATTTAATACCTTGTCTCGAATAGGTTCCCACTCAAGCGCCTCGGCCACCTCGAGGCGCACCTCTTTGATTTTCATAATGCTTTTTGTTTTAACCTTGTATTCCCTACAGATCTCATCCAGTTCCGATCGCCACAAAAGACCTGTGAGGGTAAATTTGTCACGCAATTTATTGTGTGCGGCTCGTCTAACAACAGCGATAGACCCAAGATCGTCGACCACAAGAATGCCAACACTCCTATGAGTCACGTCAAACGCTTTCTCTATATGTTTGGAATGACAGCACAGCCAAACCTGGTCAAAGCAACTCAGATACGCGCTCTGTTGACCTTCCCATCTGGATAAGCTGTCTGCGGCTGATTTTATTTCAAATGCTGTCAGCTGCCCGTTCGCGTGTACAAGGTCTGCACGTCTCGCTTTATTGATGAAGCAAAGCTCTCCGATGAAAACATCGTTTTCAGTATGAGGCATGGTCCGGGCGACCCATGTCTTAAGTAATTCGCGGATATGATCTGGATTGTGCATGGTGACGGAGTATAGCTTCTCTCCCTCTTGAAGCCTATGAATACGGCATTTCATCTGAGGAGCGGCATCCCCAGCAGCCGAGCAAGAGATGACTGGGGGACTTGGCTCGGTTCGCTTTCCTGACAAGAAAAGGGATGGGCAATGAACATCTGAGGTCTGTGTTTACAACTCCAGCGAAATGATGTGAAAGATCTGAGATTTCATCATCAAAGGTCCTACAAAAAGCTCGGAATCCCTCACCTACCCCGCCGATACCATGCGGCTTATAGTCAGCCTCGTCGCCCAAATGGCGATTCAGGTTTGGCGACCTGATAACAGAGAATGACCCATTGACGGCCTTGAGCCAATCATACAGAGATCATTCAGAATGAATCGATACATGCCCCTCACCGGAATCGACCTGATCCCGGCCTCTTTGCTCATTGATACCGAAGCCCCACTCGACGTCCTGCAAGCCATGGCGGATTACCGTATTCGTACCGTTACGCAGGTGCTGGAGAACATTGCCTTTCGCGCCGAGATTGGTTGCGACACGGTGGTGTTGTCGGACTTTTCCAAGCTGTTGGCCATTCCGTTGCGAGACGGCTGTGACCTGATGGACGTGATCGGCCGACGCTTGCGAACGCAGGCGGCGCAATGAATGAAAACGGGCGCTTTCATCGGCGCCTGTTTTTTGTGGTTGCTGGTTGCGATCTGAGTATTAACGCGGTTGAGAAGTCTCTTTTCTATTCGAATATACCCGTAGCCATTTCACAAAATAATTGTGAAAAAAATGTGAAGAAAAATTGTCAAAGCAAAGACGGGATATCGCCTGAAATCCTTTAAATAAGCGCTTGTTCAGCCTTCCAATATGTGAAATAAAATGTGAAGCCTTTCATACGGTACAGACCGCAATGTCCCTGATCACATCAAAATCGTGGCTCGACCCGATTCTCCCTGAGTCGCTGCCTGCATCAATCATCGATCTTGCGGATGCCTTGCCTCGCAAAACACAATTTCTGGCCGGACGCCTGCCACCTGAAACCGCTACGCGCCTCGGCCGTCTCCTGCAAATCACCAATACGTACTACTCGAACCTGATCGAAGGGCAATACACCGAGCCCGCCGAAATGCAAAAAGCGCAAGCGGCTCCGGTCAAAGATCGCAAACAACTAAAAAACCTGGCGGTTGAACAGATGGCCGTGCAAGCCTTGTTCGAACGGGCGATGCGCCAGCGTGCGCCGTTTGCCTGGGGTGACATGTTTGCACCCGAACTCGTAAGCACTGCACACAGACGGCTTTTTCAGGGAGCCAGTGACACCGAACGAACACTGTCAGATGGCTCAGTCATGCAGCCCGGGATTCTGCGGTCCGGTACAGGTCAGAACGTTGTCGTAGGCAATCATGACGCCCCGGACGCTTGCGCTGTAGATGGAATGCTTCAACACCTTCAGGCAGGTTTAGGCCGGCAGACAGACTCGCGCCGTCAGCTTATTTCTGCGCTGGCGTACCACCATCGTCTCGCTTGGGTTCACCCCTTCGCAGACGGCAATGGTCGTGTTGCTCGGTTGGTCACTCACCTGCAGTTAGTGAGCCTGGGGTTGAAGCCAACGCTCTGGTCACTGTCACGTGGCCTAGCAAGGCAACATCAGAATTACTACGCCGCCCTGTCCATGGCGGACCGCCGAAGAGAGGGTGATCTGGATGGGCGAGGCCAGCTGTCTCAGCGAAGGTATTTCGAATTCATCGAGTTCATGCTGCAGGTTTGTCACGATCAGGTCGATTACATGATCGCGGCGGTAGATCCATCTCAGCTTAGAGAGCGAGTGATACGCGCGTTTCGCTACAACGAGAAACTTCAGCAACAAGGTATTCGCCCGGAAAGTGCGCCAGCAATCATTGCATTAATCACCCAAGGAAGCCTGCCGCGCAACGAAATCAAAACCTTCACCGGCCTTACACCACGGCCGGCAATCAGTGAGCTGTCGCGGCTGATCAATGTCGGCTTGGTGGAAAGTCGAACGCCCAAATCCCGAATCGTTACACCCGGCCTGCCCGCTTGGTTTGCGCAGGAAATTTTTCCTGATTTGCACAGACGGTTTCAGTAACTGGAATGAACGAAAACGGGCGCCAAGGCGCCCGCCTCTTGTTAACCATCGCCCCTTAAAGAGGAAGATAGCTAGTCATATCAATCAAAGGTATATTTACCTTCTAACATGAACGCAGGCTCTCTCCAGTTGACGCCCCTGGTAATTCGGGTACCACTCATTTCTACGAACCCTGCATCACGCATCTTCCAGACAAGATACAATAACCCCATATTGTCATTTACATGCGCCCAGTTAGCCCGATTATAAAGTCCATCAAGCCGAGGAAGATCGATGCCTAACTCATTTTTGGTAAGAAACAGAATTACTTCTTCAGGTTTCTCGTTGAGCACGATGGTTGTTATGACACTCATTGCTTTGCCCCTCCTAATTATTTGCTTTCTCTATCGATTTGTTTGTTATCTGCCTCTATAGCTTCAAGCGTGTACAGCAGCTCAAACTCACCCTTTAGTTTGTAGTCTTCTAGTGTCGCGGTATGAGCATTATTCCATGTGACACCGTTATCATTCGGATTTACGCCATCTGCCACACCTATTGCCCTGAAACGTTCAAGCTCTCTCAACTCATGAGTATAGAAACGTTTGTCCGTAGCCGTGACTACTAATTTACCCTGGAGAATTCTTTCCAAGCGCTCAATCATGATGACATTGGCATCCGAAGGATCGAAGCGTCCCGTGTGCAATTTGACAAGGTCAATACCCGCTTGAGTCACGGTAGCACTCGTCCAATCGAGATCAAGAATTGGGCCTCCGGCCTTGGCGGGATTGTAAGGCCGACCACTGTACTTTCCTCTCGTGGTAGCTCCTTCATAAGGACTATTGAAAACAACATAGATTGGCGGCAATCCGCTGTTGATCGGAAAGCAGTAAATACAATCCCTGAAGTCCGACAACTCGGACGTAGGCAATGTTTCGGGCCGCACGAGTAGTGGCAACAGTTCAACGCCAGTGTAACGCGGTACTTCCACTGGTCTAACAGGTGAAGTTGTCGAATTGCTATCCCAGTGGATAATAGGAAAACCGAGAGTGATGGGCGGTGTGTCGGCGGAGGTGAAACTGAAGCTGTTAGTCTTCTGATCGAACTCCAGCGCCCGAACTGGCACCGCTGGCGAAATGCTCCCTCCCGTCGGTGTTGCAAAGAGTGTGTATTGGCCAAGGTCACCATAAATCCGATAGGGAAGATCGATGGTTCCTGCGGCAGCCGCTATTTCATGCAAGTTAGACGTTAAATTTGGCAAAAGTGCATTGCCGGATAGTTTGAGAACCGTTTGAGGGTAACGCTCGCCATTACCCAGTTCGGGTGAGTAGAGTAAAGTACCGATCCCAACAGCCGTCGCTCGACTAAGAAGAGTTTCTCCCATCCCCTTCAACAACTGAATGCCCTTGCGGATCACCGCCTCGAAGGTCCAACCGTCCGCGCTTAGGAGATCAGCGGCACCCGCCACAGTTACCACCTGCGCGGATTGACTAAAGGTCAAATTGAAGCTGTGGGCAGTTTCACCTCTCGCCAAGGCGGAATGGATCGCAGCATCTATCGCTGGAGAAACCTCCTCCAAGATGGAAACAGCCTCGACAAGGATTCGTTTAACGTAAGCGGCTGTCAGAGATCTCAGAAAGTTTTCGTATTGGTCTAGGCGTTCTTCCTCGTGTTCTACCGTATCCACACTAGCCGCGAATGCATAGGCATTTTCCATACTGTCCATCGATAATGGATCTATGCCAAAAAACATATTCGCATCATGCCAACTTCTATTCATTCCAATTTGTTGCAGAAGCTCGACAATAATCACTTTCTTTTTTAAGGCGTTTTCTAGCTTATTGACTGAATGGGTATCATCAGCCGAATTTATGCGCCTCTCTATTTCATTTCGCACACCCGCCGTGCTATTCGAAAAAACACTTCCTACCTGATCTTGCACCGAACGCCCTATAGCGACCAACTTTGAATAGGCGTCTCGCTCTTCATCGATAGTTTCAATGCGGTGAGCCACAGCAACCGTCGGGAGAGTTCCATCCCAATTTAGAGCCCTGTAAAAGTTTGAAGGAAGCCCTGGATATTCCTTGTGTGGGTTGAGCAGAGCATTCGACGATTTCAAAGGCGGAGGAGAATCGTTAGATTTTTGCATGCAGCATTCCTTGCTATAAATTGAATTCCATGCGATTTGACGCACCCAATTTATGCCGCAACAACGAAACTCTATCAACAGTAAAATATTAACCGCATATGCTGTGATTAGAGAGGGCCAAACTTCAATGCAAACCATTATCCATAGTAAAACTTCTTACTTAAAAGATTCCGACTTCAGACGAATATTTAGGTGCATTTGGTATGGATTGATGGCTATTACCCGGATTTGACCCAGCAGCAACCGGCCCACCTCTGTTGCGGAGAATTAAGGGATGGTTGTGAGTTGATGGGGGCGCAGGCGGCGGAATGAACGAAAACGGGTGCCTCGATGGCGCCCGTTTTTTGTTCGACGACCCAATAAACTTGTCCGCTGAACCTGCCTGAACCTCTAAACCTTGCTGTCAGTGCCTGCCACTGTTCTTGCGCCGACCAGGGTGCTGAACGCTTCGTTATCAAGCGGTCGGCTCAGGAAATAGCCCTGCCCTTCGTCGCATGCCACCGCCTTGAGCAAGTTCAGGTGTTCAGCGGTTTCGATGCCCTCTGCGGTCACTGTGAGTGACAAGGCCTGCCCCAGACCGACGATCGCCTGGATGATGGACTTGTCGTCATCGCTTTCGGCCAGTCGGTTCAGAAAGCTACGGTCGATTTTCAGCCCGTCGAACGGGAATGTGCGCAGGTAGCTCAGCGACGAATAGCCAGTACCGAAATCATCCATGGCGATCCGCACGCCAAGGCGCTTGAGCCTATGCATCACTTCCAGAGCGCCTGTGGCGTCTTCGAGCATGACGCTTTCGGTGATTTCCAACTCTACGCGGGCCGGGTCGATTCCCGAATCGTGAAGGGCTGTCTGCACGCGTTGAATCAGATTACCTCGCTTGAATTCGGAGGGCGAAAGATTGACGGAGACGAACAGATGTTCCGGCCAGAGGACAGCATGGTGGCAGGCGGTCTCGATCACCCAGTTGCTCAGGGAAATAATCAGCCCCGTTTCTTCGGCAATGGAGATAAACGTGTCTGGCGCAATCAAGCCACGTTCTGGATGCTGCCAGCGAACCAGCGCTTCGGCGCCCACCATCTGTCCGTCGGCAATGCGAAAACGCGGCTGAAAATGCAGCCGCAACTCATTGTGTTTGATCGCGAAGCGCAAGTCGCGCTCCAGACGGCGGCGCTCAATGATTTTCGCGTTCATATCGCCTGCGTAAAAGCGCCAGGTGTTACGGCCCGAGGACTTGGACTCGTACAAGGCGATATCGGCATAGCGCAGCAGTTCACTGGCTTCGCTTGCATCGTTGGGCGCCATGGCGATTCCGATACTGGTGCTGACGAACACTTGCTGTTCATCGATCTGTATCGGTCGCTCGACGGACTCGATCAACCTCCGACAGAGCGTTTCGACCTCTTCTTGTGAACGCAGATCGGTAAGAATCAGTACAAACTCGTCCCCGCCTATTCGTGCGACGAGGTCTCCATGACGGATACACTCAGCCAGCCGATTCGACACTTCGTTGAGCACGAAGTCACCCGCCGCATGACCCAGCAGATCGTTCACCGGCTTGAATCGATCGAGGTCCAGGCTGAGCATGACCAGCGGATGTTCCACTGTAGGCGAAGCTTTGAGCTTACCGTCAAGAAACTCCTGCAGCCGCGTCCGGTTGGGCAGCCCCGTCAGGGCATCGTGTTGTGAAAGGAATTCGATGCGACGGCGGGCTTCGACTTCTTCGGTGACGTCGGTTGCCGTGCCGCGAAATCCTCCACCGGCCATCTTTCGCGCCGAAACACGCGTGATGCGCTCCTGCCCCTTGGTATCGACATAGCGACACTGGACACTGATGTTCGGGCGCCGGTTCGGGATGCTGAGCCACTGAGAGACCGTACCCAACTCGGTGCGCAGCAGATCGTCCATGGCTGCACCGATCCAGAGGTCCCTGGACAGTCCCGTCACATCCTCGAATCGTTCGGACAGGTAGATGAAGCGCCAATCGGCGTCTATTTCCCATACCCAGTCTGAACTGGCTTCAACGACATCACGAAAACGAGCCTCGCTGATCGCCAAGGCCATTTGGCTGTGTTGCAACGATGCGTAACTGGCATCAAGTGCCTGAGCACTCGCCGTCGTGCGACGCAAGATGACCCAGGTCATCAGGCAGACCAACAGTGCTGCAAAACCCACCAATGGCAAGCCCAGCCCAAGCAAGCGCTGGCCTGGCTCGGGCGGACTCCAGTGCAAGGTGCCCGCACTACCGTTCTCGCCCAATGAAAAGACTGACGGGTCGTAAAGTTCGTCAGGCGTGGCCACCCGCAAGTCATCAACCCCGTAATCCTGGCCCAGAGCTTCGAGCTTGGCAGGCTCCAGGATGTCTACGAATATCAACACGGAAGGTACCCCGCCATCGCGCAAGACAGTAGGATCGGTTCCCGGCGTTATCGCCGCCGCCACCACCAGCGCTGGCACGCCGCCAATATTGATGAAGGCCGATGTCGGGATTTCCGCTTCCGCCCCCGCGCGTGCCCTTTCGAGGATGGCCCCCGTCGACTGTTTAAGCCATTGTGAGGCGTCAACCGGTTTCAGCTCGCCTTTGACCACCGCGTACACAGTGCGATTGCTGTCGTTGACGACAAACATCCCCTCGAATCCAAAATCCGTGAAAAGCGTCGGGCCGACATTCTGACGCACGTAGGCCCAGTCGATGTCCACTTGCGTGTGCAGCTGCCGATAGGTGTCCCCCCAGAAGGCGTAATCCTTGACAGTCGATAGCAGAGACTTCTCCAGCGATTGCACCGCTTTTCTTGTATAGAAAGCGCTCTCGGCTTCCTCGGTCCGGTCCAGATCATTCGCCAGATAAACAAGCAAATAGCTGGCGAGAAAAAAGACGCCAACCAGAAGCCACAGAAACTTGAAAAGAGAAGCACGAGTCAATGCCACGCTGGAGCGACTGGACGACGGACTGGAGGTAGTTCGGGTGGTGTTGGGCATAGATTCCCGCAAGGCGTCGAAACGAGTAAGTTGCACGTCAGGCTATCGACTGTAGTCGATAAACCATTAAGTGTTCCTGGCGGTAATGACTGGCCCCTGAAAACCGAGACAAGACAGCAAAGGAAAGCACGGGCCAGCGTGATTACCGACTTGCCACCGCCCTCCGCGTCCCCGCAAACGCACTCGTCCCCAACCAACGCCACAAGCTCTGAGCATCCTTCACCGCGCCATCCACACGCAGCTCCCGCGATTCAAGTACCTCCCGCGGTGTGCGGTCGCCCGACCACACCTCAGTCAATGCGCGCACGCTGGAATCCACCACCAGGGTCAGTTCGCGGCCGGGGTCGTCGCGGCACAGGTCTGCCGCGCCCTCTTCAACCACCAGCCACCAGGCTTGCTCGCCGGGCCGGGCGTCGCGGAATTTGAATTGAATGACCACCGGTCGCGGCGGGAATGTCTCGATGTGGACGAAACGACGTACGTCCCACATGAGCAGGCCGGCGTCGAGCTCGTCATCGCGCAGGCGGCTGCCGATCCAGCGGGCGCCCCAATGCCCCAGCGCCATGATGATGGGGCGCAGTTCCTCGCCCGCCTCGGTCAGGCTGTATTCCCAGACTTTGCCCACGGCCGTGCGACGAACGACGCCAACGTCTTCCAGGTGGCGCAGCCGTTGCGCCAACAGGCCGGTGGACATCCGGGGCACCCCGCGGTGCAGTTCGTTGAAGCGCTTGCTGCCGCACAGCAGCTCGCGCACGACCAAGGGTGTCCAGCGCTCGCACAGTGCTTCGGCACCCCGTGCGACTGTGCAGAACTGACCGTAGCTCTCTTCCATTGCCTGGACTCCGCGACTGCAACACTTCAGATTCTGAACTAGTCCCGCCCCTTCCTTGCGCGCAGGCTCAAGACTTCGAAGCCAAGTGCCAAAGGAGAACGCCATGACCAAGGTAGCCATCATTCAACGCCCGCCCGTGCTGCTCGATCGCAGCGCGACCATCGCCCGGGCCGTGCAATCGGTCGCTGAGGCCGCGGCGGCGGGAGCCTCGCTGATCGTTTTGCCCGAATCCTACATTCCCGGTTACCCGTCGTGGATCTGGCGGCTGGCGGCAGGAAAGGACGGGGCTGTCATGGGCCAGTTGCACACGCGGCTGCTGGTCAACGCTGTGGATATTACCAACGGTGACCTGAGCCCATTGTGCGAGGCGGCCCGCGTTCACGCCGTGACGATCGTGTGCGGCATCAATGAATGCGATCGGCACAATGGCGGCGGCACGCTCTATAACAGCGTAGTCGTGATCGGCGCGAACGGCGCAATGCTCAACCGGCACCGCAAGCTCATGCCCACCAATCCCGAGCGCATGGTGCATGGCTTCGGTGATGCAAGCGGGTTGCGTGCGGTCGACACACCGGTCGGTCGCCTGGGTGCGCTGATCTGCTGGGAAAACTACATGCCGTTGGCCCGCTATGCACTGTATGCCCAAGGGGTGGAAATCTACGTCGCCCCCACGTACGACACGGGCGAAGGCTGGATCAGCACGATGCGGCATATCGCACTCGAAGGCCGCTGCTGGGTGCTCGGCAGCGGAACCGCGCTGCGCGGCGGCGATATCCCTGACGACTTCCCGGCGCGTGCCCAACTGTTTGCCGATCCGGACGAATGGATCAACGACGGCGACTCGGTGGTGGTCAATCCCCAAGGCCGGATCGTCGCCGGTCCATTGCACCGGGAGGCCGGCATTTTGTATGCGGACATCGACGTCGCCCTGGTGGCGCCCGCTCGGCGCGCGCTTGACGTGACCGGTCACTACGCACGCCCCGACATATTCGAACTGCAGGTACGGCGCACAGCGGCGACCTCGGTACGCTACATCGACGCGTGAAGTCACCCTTGATCGAGGAGTCATTCCATGAACACTGAACGGTCTTACAAAGGCAGTTGTTTTTGCGGCGCGGTCGAGTTCACCGTCAGCGGCGAGCCGGCCGCGATGGGCTATTGCCACTGCGAGTCGTGTCGGCATTGGTCAGCAGGGCCGGTCAATGCCTTCACGCTGTGGAAACCCGAGGCGGTGCAGGTGACCCGGGGTGCCGAGAACATCGGCACCTACAACAAGACCCCGCAGAGTTACCGCAAGTGGTGCAAGACTTGCGGCGGGCACCTCTTCACCGAGCACCCGGGGATGGGGCTCATTGACGTGTATGCCGCAGTCATCCCGGATCTCGCGTACGAGCCGGGGGTTCACGTCCACTATCAGGAGGCTGTGCTGCGCATCAAGGATGGATTGCCGAAGCTGAAGGATGTGCCCAGCGAGTTAGGCGGATCGGGCGCCAGCATGGATGAGTAGCGGCCCCGCGGCGCTCTCCCGCTGAGCATTTAACCTGTGGGAGCGAGCCTGCTCGCGAAGGCGATTTATCAATCAACATTGATGGTGACTGGCAGACCGCTTTCGCGAGCAGGCTCGCTCCCACAGGGGATCAGCGAACCAACCATTGACTGCGTCAATAGTCACCATTAACTCAATGAAGTTCTCTTAAAAACTGTGCGGCGTAACATCTGCTCCATACCAACCAAATACCCCCGGAGCACACGATCATGAAACGCCAAACCATTCTCAGCATCGCTTTTTCGATCTTCGCAGTGAACGCTTTCGCCGCGACCTCTGCTCAACCTGTAGTCGCTGAAGGCGGCTCGGATCGCCTGCTCGAAAAACGCGCTGTTGCTGCCGATGGTTCGGATCGTTTGAAAGGCAACACCGTAGCCGCTGATGGCTCTGACCGCCTGAAAGGCAACACCGTCGTCTAACTAAACCGCTCCACCGCACCACTCAAAAAGCCCGGCCTGATCAGCCGGGCTTTTTCGTGTTTATGCATGGAGATCGGTATAGACACCTGCATAAAAACCGGATTTTTTTGGCAATGATGCGCTTTCGAAGGTAAACCCATCAAATAAAATTAAATCCGTCCCCTTTTCGGTCGTCCCCTTTTCGGTCCCCTTTTCGCTTCCTTTTCGCTTAAGTGTCTATGCACCATAAAGCAGCTCTTTGAATTTAGGAATCATCAGCAGATCCTTACACGCGCTGGAATCTTTCTGTAAAACCTCCTCCACCTTATTTATAAGTGCCCCCACCGATATCGAGGTTTCTGACTCAAGTTGAGATTTCGTCTTGGCCAACCCTAAATACATGTACAAATTCGCAGCCCGCAGAGGCGCAGCAGAACTATTATTGATTGTCGCCTCCACCAAATAATAGCAATGATTGTACTTCCCTGTAACTCGAGTTACTTGATCGGCCACATCGAGAACAGGGTACTTAAAATGTCGAGCCATCAAAGAGACCGCTGCATCTTTCTGACCAGACAGAGCCAACGCGGCGGAAAGATTCAACGCATTCAAATCATCCGACTCAAGATCATAGGCTTCGATCATCAGTTTAGCACCTACTTCATCGTCCCCCATAATAAGATGAGCAAAAGCGGAATTACCCACCACTGCGGAGTAAGAAGACCCTTCAGTTAGCGCACTACCCGACAATTTTGCCCATTCCATGTATTCATCACCAACTCGAGCAGCCTCTTCGTATTTTTTCTGCAAGAGCAATAACGCTATTACATTCCCGGCAGTAGATAAATTTTTCTTCTCTTCCAAGACCCTCCTGTAAAACAGCAGAGCGTTATTCAAGTCATGAGCATAGTAATAGGCATTCCCTGAATTATTAATCGCGCTCAGCTTCATCAATGGCGTGGCAAGCGGACTGCTTGAATTAATCACCTCTTCGTAAAGATCGATAGATTTTTTTAAATTATGCTTCCAACCATCAACTTCTATAGGATAACTAGACGACTTTGCGGCTTGAGCCCACATGGAATATGCCTCTGCAAGTGCATGAATGCGTAATGGGTGATCTCGCCAATCCGCATCCTTGTCCAACTCTAACGCTCTTACCAATATTCTAGGTTCAGTGGTGTTAGCTGGATGATCAAGGAAGTTCCATTTACTGCGCAAAGAAAAAACATCATTCACCAACTGCAACTTCCTTGAGAGCCCATCATTTTTAAGCGAAATCAGGTTAATTTCATTTAAAATCAATTGTTGACGATCCTGTTCACCGCCCAACAGTTTCTCAACCAAACTCACATAGTGTGGAGGTGCTGTACTGACCATCCGATACAACAGCAAAACACTTAACAATGAAACACAAAAAACAAAAAAAACCATCAACCTGGAACTTTGAAAAAAATAATCCTTTAAATATCGAATCATAATCCGTGGCGCATCCGACATTTTCTCACCGACCAAAAACGTCAACACATAAGATGATATCAACACAAGCATTGGTGGAGCCACAAGCTTTATCGACCCCAAGTACTCAGGAAGTGGAATATAATAATCCTCTGTTAAGTGATGATAGAGCGCTACCAACACAACGGTGAGCACAACTGCGACCAACATAGAACCTAATTGCAAGACACTTAATCGCAGATCAATTCGCCTCATGAAACCTACTCCTTTTAGAAGCACTAAATACTCGGATTGATTGCCGCTCGCAGAACTCAAAACCTGTACTACAAAAAGAGGCGTGATAACTAGCCCCTTCGTTTTCTCTTGATAAGGTTAGACACGGCCTAGCATTTTTGCCAAACATCAACGGAACGTGACATTGATGATTTCCTGCAAACGCAAATGCGCCTCCGAGGCAAGTTTCGTCCTCCCTGTGCAGCTAACAGTCATCAGATAAACTCTCGAGTTCAAGCTATGGAGTGAATGAAAATAGAAGCATTATCTGGTGCCGCCTGTTTTTGTTTAAGCCTCGACGCGATTGCCCGTCCCCTATCCCCGCCAATTCAGCAATACTTGCCTCTAAATCTGACAATCTTTCCCCCAAACGACGTCGCCCACTGCGAGATGATGGCAAACGGCTACGCTCTCCCCGACGCCTCATGCACACCCCCAATAAAACCGAAACCAACCCATGACCCTGTGGTGAGGGAGTTTGCTCCCGTTGCACCGTTCCGTGCTCGGGGCAACAGGAGCAAGCTCCCTCTCCACAGGGTCATGGGCAGGCTTGTCCAGCCAGCATCTGCCCTACCTCCCTGCTTCACCCTCGCTCAATGACATGGAGTAAGCGTGCATGCCCTTCCCCCCTCGTTTCCTTGAGCACTACCGCAAAGCCGACCGGATCATGCTGGGTTTGATCTGGCTGATGTTCGTCTTCGCGTTGGGCCTGGCGTTCTGGCACGACACGTTCGTGCAGGCGTTGTTGGTGGGCGGCGGGACGAGTGTGGTGTTGACGGTGTTGTATCGCGCCATCGGTGGCACGCGGTTCATGCGCTGTTGCCTGGGTGTGGGTCTGATGGTGATGGCGGCGTTGCATATCAATCAGGCCCGGGGGGTCATTGAGTCGCACTTCGGGATTTTCGCGTTGTTGGCGGTGCTGACGTTTTATCGCGACTGGCTGCCGATCCTGGTGGCTGCTGCGGCTATCGCGGTTCATCACGTGGTGTTTCATGTGCTGCAGCACCAGGGGTATCCGGTGTTTGTGATGGCGCATCACGGTGGCTGGACGATGGTGTTCGTGCACGCGTTTTATGTGGTGATGGAGACGGTCGCCCTGCTCTACCTGGCGGTGCACAGTCAGGCGGATGCGGTGGAGAGTCAGGACATGCTGGACAAGATGCTCGCGGCCACATCGCAGTTGACGGTGGATGCCGGCAAGGGTGAAAAGGCCGCGGTGCATGTGTCGCTGGCGGAGCGTTTCGATCAGTTTCTGACACAGATTACGGCGCTGGTTGACGGCGTGGTACGTGATTCTCAAGGGTTGGGTGAGTTGGGCCACGAGATTGCCAAGGCGAGTACGACGCTGGAGAAAGGCGCGCAGCATCAGTTGACGGAAATTGCCCAGATGACCGGTTCGATGCAGCGCATGGGGGACGCGATGGGGCATATCGCGGTGCATGTCGAGCATGCGGTTGAACACGCCGGACAGGCCAGTGCGCAAGTCACTCGGGGCCAGGAGAGTGTGAATCGGGCTCGACAGGAGATCACGCAGTTGGCATCGCGCCTGAACGGCACCCACGAAACCGTGCAGGTGTTGGCGGGTCAGGCGCAGCAGATCGGGACGGTGCTGGAGGTGATCAGCAGCATCGCCGAGCAAACCAATTTGCTGGCGCTCAATGCTGCCATTGAGGCGGCTCGGGCGGGTGAGCAGGGCCGAGGGTTTGCGGTGGTGGCGGATGAGGTACGCAGTCTGGCGCAGCGTACGGCGGTTTCCACCAAGGAAATCCGGACGATTATCGAGGCGTTGCAGCAAGGCAGCCGCAAGGCGGTCGAGGCAATGCATGACAGTCGTGAGGGTGTGGAGCGCTGTGTCGAGGACAGTCAGTTGGCAGCGGCGATGTTGCAGGCGGTGGGCAGTGATATTTCGCAGATTGATGAGCTCAATGGGCGGATTGTGACCACCACTCGGGAACAGTCCTCGGCGAGCCTGGAAATTGTCGGGCGGCTACAGTCAGTGCAGTCGATTGCGCAGAGTACGGCGGATGATGTGGAGACCCTGGCGTTGAGCAGTCAGCGGTTGCCGCCGATTGCGACGCGGCTGGATGCGTTGGGGCGTACGTTTCATCAGTGATTTATGGGAGCGAGCCGGCTCCGGGCGGCGTTCCGACGAAAGCGGCAGATCAGTCGACAATTGTGTTGAATATGATGCCGTCTTCGCGAGCAGGCTCGCTCCCACAGTGGGTTCGGCTTTCAGGCGGTGATGGCCTTATTTCGATGCATTGCGCGGATCATCGTGGCTATCGATGTACTCAAGGCCCAGCGGGCCTGTCCCGTAGACTTGCGAGATGTACTCGCCTGATCTGGCCCAGTGGAAGTGTGGTGTATTGGCCGGGAGTATCACTACGCTGCCGGGGCCATAGGCAACCAGTTTGTCCGGATCGAAAACCGTACCGAAGCCAATGTAGAAAACCCCGGACATGACGGTGTAGATACGATCTTCAGGATGCGTATGGGGCATCAGTTTGGTGCCATTGGGCACTTTGACCCGCACGACGTAGGGTGCTGGTTTGCTGGGGTCGCCGACCAGCACAGCCAGTTTCACTTCATTGGGGAAAGCCGCAAAGCTGCGCCATTCCACATCCTCATTATGCATAGCACCGGTTTTGCCCAGCGGTAATGGTTCAGCCTGGGCGAACGGCACGGCTGCGCCTGCGACAAGAAGCGCTGTCAGGCAAGCCGTTTTCATCATGCTCTGAATCATCAAAGACACCTTAGTTACGCAAGAATCGTCCGCCTTACTGTATTTGTGATGGGCATTACTGATAATGCCGTTACCGCGCATTACAGTTGATACGCAATGTAATCAATGTTCCGCCACATCCGAACCGCACCACCCAAAAAGCCCGCGTAATTGTCGGTTGAGCGAAAACGCCTGTGGGAGCGAGCCTGCTCGCGAAGGCGGAGTCAACGTCAACATCATTATTGACTGACCGTCCACCTTCACGAGCAGGCTCGCTCCCACAAGGGAAGTGGGTACCGGTTTTACAGCGCCGCTCCCATGGCACGCGCTTTCGCCCGTCGCGCAAATGCGATCTTGATGGCAACCAGCATGGGCGCGGCGACGGCGAACAGCAGGGTCACGGCGAAGAACGCCGAGTCGAAGGCAATCACTGTGGCCTGCCCCGAAACAGCCCGACCGAGAAGACTCGCCGCCCCACGGCCGGCCGCCAGCGCATCCATGCCTTTTGCTGACAGCATGGCGGTGGTGGTGGTCAGTCGTTCGATCACCGCGGCCGCCCCCGGGGTGATGTGTGTGCCGAGGATCGAGACGTTGGCGGCAACGTTGTGTTCGATCAGTGTCTGCAGCCCGGAGACGCCCATCAGGCCACCCAACTGGCGACCGGTATTGAACAGGCCTATGCCGCCGGCGAGGTTGCGGCGACTGAGATCGCTGAAGGCGATCAGGGTGATCGACAGAAACAGGAAGCCCAGGCCCAGGCCGCGCAACAGGATGGCGGCCATCATGTCGTCCGCACCGCTTTCGCTGGTGGAGCCGGAAAGCATCCACATCGCAATCATGATCATCAGGATGCCGAAGGGCACGGTGGCGAACGGCGCCACCCGACGGACTTGAAACAGAAAGGCGGCAACCAGCAATGCGCCGATGAACAGCGCGCCACTGGGCAACAACAGCAGGCCGGCCTCGGTGGGTGTGAAGCCAAGGACCGACAACGCGAAGGCCGGGATCAGGAACGCACTGCCGAACAACGCGGCACCGGCGACAAAACTGACGATCAACGCGAAGGAAAAATCGCTGGACTGGAACAGGGTGAAGTCGAGCAGGCCCTGCCCCCTGGCCAACACTTGCTGACCGAAAAACGCCAGCAGCGTGGCGACCCCGATCACGCTCAGCCAGAGGATGCGCGGCTCCTCGAACCAGTCCCAGCGTTCGCCCTGGCTGAAGACGTAAGTGAGGCTGAACAGGCTGGTGGAGATCAGTGAGACGCCGATCCAGTCGAATGGACGCCGGACCTGCGCGGGCATCGGGCTGTCTACCATCAGCAGAAGTCCGCCAGACGCCAGCGCCACTGGCACAACGCTGAGGAAGATCCAGGTCCAGTCCTGGCTGTCGATCAACCAGCCTTGCAGCGCCGGGGCGAGTGTCGCGGGCGCAACCACCGAGCCCATGGCGAACAGGGCCTGGAGGATCGGCTGACGGGATGGCGCAAAGGCGAAAAAGATCAGTGCCTGGCCGCCGACCAGCAAGGTGCCGCCGGCGAAGCCCTGAAGGATGCGCAGCGCGATCAGCACGTCCAGCCGCGCGGTGATGGCGGCCAAGGCGCAGGCCAGGCCCATGAGCAGGACCGCGCCGATGATCACGCGACGCGGATCGAAGCGGCTCAGCAGCCAGGCGGCGGTCATGAAGCCGATCAGCTTGAATGCGGTGTAGCCGACATCCAGCCAGGCGAACTCATCGGGCGTGGCATAGGTGTCGCCGAGGATGTCGCTACGCCCGAGGGCCAGCACAGTGCTGGCGATCGCTTCCGTCAACGCAGCCAGCACGATGCCCACCATGAGCAGCAGGCCAGTCGCGGCACCGGCGTGGCTGCGCACGATCGCGGCCGGCGTGTTCATGACCCTTCCCCTTGCGCAACGACCCTTTGCTCAACGTCGCCTTGCGCCACATCAACCCGTGCCGACAGACCGGGCACGATGCGCCCCGGCAATGGGTTTTGCACCAGGCGGATCTTCACCGGCACGCGCTGCACAACCCGCACAAAGTTGCCGGTAGCGTTGTCGGCCGGGAGCAGGCTGAACGCCGAGCCGCTGCCCGGTGCGAAGCTGTCGACCCTCCCTTCAAGGGCGGTGTCGGGGTAGCCGTCGACGGTAATGCGCACGCGCTGGCCGGGGCGGATGTGTTCGAGCTGGGTTTCCTTGAAGTTGGCCACGACCCACACGTCATGGACCGGCACGATATCGAGCAAGGCCACACCCGGTGTCACATAGCGGCCGATGCGCACCTGACGGTTGCCGATCACGCCATCCACCGGCGCGCGGACCACGGTGCTGTCGAGGTCGATCTGCGCCAGATCCCGCGCGGCCTGGGCTTGGGCAACGGTAGCAACGGCCGCTTCGCGCTGGGCCACCAGCACGGCGATGCGTTGTTGTTGCGCGTCAACCGTGGCCGAGGCCGCGGACACCGACGACTCAGCTCTCGAGCGAGCCTCGTCGCTTTCATCGACCAAAGCCTGGCTGACCGCGTTGCTGACAATCAGTTTGCGGCTGCGATCATGGGTCTTGGTTGCCAGATTCATCCTGGCCACGGCTGAGCGTCGCTGGGCTTCGGCTTCGCGAATCAGGGCGCGCTGCAGCTGGGTTTGCGCATCGACGTCAGCCAGGCGCGCCCGGGCGGCGCTGACATTGGCCTCGGCTTGCGCCAGTTTTGCGCGGTAGTCGCGGTCATCGATGCGAAACAGCACATCGCCGGCGCGCACGCTCTGGTTGTCCTCAACTTCTGCCGCCGTGACATAACCGGCGACCTTGGCGGCGAGCGAGGTGACATCGCCGCGCACATAAGCGTTGTCGGTCGAGGTCGCACCACCGGTCAGCGACATCGCCCATCCGGTGGCCACGACCACCACGGCGCCGACGCACAGCAGTATGCCGACCATTTTCTTCTTGCTTCGCCGCACTACGACGACAGGGATCTCGGCGCTGGCGCCGGTAGCAATGGCGGCCTTGTCCTGGGGCGAGTTCATGGTGTTTTTCCTGTTCAATGCCAAGGGCCAGTCGCCACCTGCGGGCAGCCGCCTGCAGGTGGCGACATGGAGAGTTTCAGCGGCCCGCCCGGGCCATCGACTGAACGAGCCAGTCTTCGAAGCGAATCGAGCCCAAGCGCGGATGCTGGCCGGGGGTCAGCGATTGGTCGTCGAGAACGGCGCCGAAATAGCGCGCATGAACATCGGGAATCACCTTGCGCGCATCCTGGGTGATACGCAGGAAGCGTCTGACCAGTTCATCCAGCGGCATGGCCTCGGGACCGGCGACTTCCACCGTGCCATTGACCGGGGCTTCGAGGGTGACATCGGTCAGCACCGCGGCCACGTCGTCGGACGCCATCGGCTGGATCAGCGCCGGCGAAAGGAAAATCTCCTCGCCGACGGTGGCCGCCTGCGCGATGCCACCGACAAACTCGAAGAACTGCGTGGCCCGCAGGATGGTGTAGGGAACGGGCGACGCCTTGATCAGGTTTTCCTGGGCGACCTTGGCGCGGAAGTAGCCGCTTTCGGGCAACCGCTCGGTACCGACAATCGACAGGGCAACGTGATGGCGCACGCCGGCGGCCGCTTCGGCAGCCAGCAGGTTGCGGGTAGAGGTTTCGAAGAACTCAAGAACGGCTTGATCCTCCCACACCGGGGCGTTGGCCACGTCGACCACGATATCGGCGCCATCCATCGCCTGGGCCAGGCCCTCGCGGGTGATGCTGTTGACGCCCGTGTTGGGGGACGCGGCAAACGCTTCATGGCCCCGCTCGCGCAGGTTCTTCACAAGTTTCGATCCAATGAGGCCGGTGCCTCCGATGACGACGATCTTCATGGGCTCTCTCCGCTGGTCGGCGGCAACATTGCCGTCGGGGGTAGCTGCAGAGTGCCTGCGCAGGCCGGGCAAGTCCTTGTACCGGCCTTGAGTTTGCCTTTGAAGAAGCTTGGTTTTCCGTCCAACGCTGCCGGTGTGTGACGAAGCTGCCTTGCCGTGAACGGTGCAGCCCGCTACGCGCTGCCGTATCATCGTCCCATCGCCAGCTCGGACACGGAGTCGAGGGCATCCGACCGGGGGATACTGACCTTGCCATTCGTGTTTGAAGACTACGTACTCGACCAGGAGCGCCGGGAGCTGACCTTGCGCGGCGAAGTCGTGACCGTCGGGCCGCAGGTCTTCGATCTATTGCTTCAGCTTGTCAGCAACCACGAACGTGTCGTCAGCAAGGACGACTTGCTCAAGGCCGTGTGGGCCGGGCGTATCGTCTCGGAATCGACTATCACCAGCCACATCAATGCAGTGCGCAAGGCCATCGGCGATACCGGCGAGGAGCAGCGTCTGGTTCGAACCATCGCACGCAAGGGTTACCGATTCGTCGGCCTGCTGAAGGTCGACGAGACTGACGCCACGCGACAGCCAGACGCACCGGACATCGCCACCCCCGCACCGGTGGCCCCGCCCTCCACGCTCAGCCTGCCGGACAAGCCCTCCATCACCGTCCTGCCTTTCCATAACCTGAGCGGCGATCCCGAGCAGGAGTATTTCGCCGACGGCATGGTCGAGGACATCATCGCCGCCCTGTCGCGCATCCGCTGGCTGTTCGTCATCGCGCGCAACTCGAGCTTCACCTACAAGGGCCGCGCCGTGGACGTCAAAGGCGTCGGCCAGGAACTCGGCGTGCGCTACGTGCTGGAAGGCAGCGTGCGCAAGGCCGGAAACAAAGTGCGCATCACCGGGCAACTCATCGACGCGCAGAGCGGAACGCACATCTGGGCGGAACGCTTCGAAGGCCTGCTCGATGACATCTTCGAGTTGCAGGACCGGATCGCCGAAAGCGTGGTCGGTGCCATCGCGCCGCAGCTTGAACGGGCGGAAATCGAGCGCGCCAAGCGCAAACCCACCGACAGCCTGGACGCTTACGATTACTACCTGCGCGGCATGGCAAAACTGCACAACGGCACCCGCGAAGCCATCGAACAGGCGCTGCCGCTGTTCTACAAGGCGATCGAACTCGATCCGGAATTTGCCTCGGCCTATGGCATGGCCGCCTGGTGCCACTTCTGGCGCAAGTTGAATGGCTGGATGGCCGACCGTCCGCTTGAGATCGCCGAGGGCATACGGCTCGCACGGCTGGCGGTAGAACTGGGCCGCGATGACGCGGTGGCGTTAACCCGCGGTGGACACGCGCTCAGCCATCTTGCCGGGGATGTCGATGGCGGCATTGCCTTGCTCGACCGGGCACGCCTGCTCAACCCCAACCTCGCCCCCGCCTGGTACCTGGGCGGTATCCTGCGCGCGCTGCACGGTGAAACGGAATCCGCCATCGAAAACCTGACCCATGCCGTTCGCCTGAGCCCGCTGGATCCGGAGATGTTCAGGATGCAGGTGGGCATGGCCCTCTCGCACTTCTTCGCCGGGCGCTTCGACTGCGCAGCGGACTGGGCGGAAAAAGCCTTGCGCAACCTGCCCACCCTGCTGCCGGCGGTAGCCTTGCTGGCAGCCAGCCACGCCCTCAGCGGACGCATGGATAAAGCCACGCAAGTCATGCAGCGCCTGCACGAGCTGGACCCGACGTTGCGCTTGTCCAGACTCAAAGAGTGGCTGCCGATCCAGCGGCCGGAGGATTTTGCGCGGTTTACCGAAGGGTTGCGACTGGCTGGGTTGCCTGAGTAATCACATCCCATAGCGGAACGCTCTCCTCCTCTCTCGCAGCGAGTGCGGTCTTGCCGGGGTTACGGCGATGTTGCAGGTGGTGTGCCGTGGCATCACGCTGATCAATGCGTTGCTCGGCTGGATGGTGCGGACGGCGTCAGTTTGGGTTCAAGGTGATTGTTTTGATTGGCTGCTATCGGCCAGAAGCGGACGTTCCGAGTAGGGAAAATATATCTGCTCCCTTTCTCCGCAGACTGAAACAGCTCGGCGTTTGCGCCGCACGTATACCGATCGAAGCCTATCGGTGCCGGGCAAAACAGGACTGATTGAAGGTCAGTGTGATGACACGAAGGGCGACGGAGTTGTCGGTGCCGGCAACGCATAGGTTCGTTTCATCCACGCCACCTCCGCTATCGGTGTGCGGCCGAAAAGGCGTTTGAAGTCTCGGCTAAATTGCGAAGCACTTTCATAGCCCACCAGAAATGCCGATTTGGCTGCTGTCAGGTCGTTACGCAGCATCAGTAATCGCGCTTGATGCAACCGTGTCGACTTGAGGTACTGCATGGGCGAGGAATCGGTCACCTTGCGAAAATGCAGATGAAAATTGGGCACGCTCATCTGCGCTTCCTGGGCCAGGGCTTCTACATCCAGATGCTCGTGATAACAGCTGTGGATTTTGTGAATGGCGCGCGTCACCTTGCCGAACTTGCCCTGCTGGACGATGGCCGCGCGTAAAGTGCCGCCTTGTTCACCGGTGAGGATGCGGTAGTAGAGCTCGCGCAGCATCGCCGGGCCGAGGATTTGCGCGTCGGTACGGTCACCCATGACTTCCAGAAAACGCAGGGTCGACTGGCGCAGCGGTTCGTCCATGGGCGATGCGTACATGCCCATAGGCTGAGCCGCGCTGAAGTTCCAAATATCATCCACCTGCTGAATCAGCTCGCCGGCCAGGGTGAAATCCAGGCGCAGGTATACCGCCAGCATTGGCTCCGCCTCGCTAGCCTCGGTCTCCATCGTAAAAGGTACCGGCACCGACACCACCAGATAATGCTGCGCGTCATAGACGTAAACTTCATCACCCAGATAGCCGCGCTTCTGCCCCTGACAGAGGATGACGATGCCCGGTTCATACAAAACCGGCGTGCGCGTCAGCGGCCGGTTGGAACGCAGAAAACGCACATCATCCAGTGGGCTCAAGTTGTAACCCTCCAACGGCGCAAGCTGGCCCATCAACTGCACCATACGCGCTCTACTCGGATCCTTGGGTTTTGGCATCGAATGCACGGTCTCCACATTTTTGCTCAACCGTCCGTAGAACAGCTAAGCACCTCCCATTGCTTAATACTCTCCACCGTCCGGTGCAGCTTGTCACGCACCAGTGCCAGGGCGTCGCTGCCCAGCAGCAGGTGAGCCGGCGGGGTGGGGCTGGCGATAATCGTCAGCATGGCGCGTGCGGCTTTCTGCGGGTCGCCCAGTTGATGGCCGCTTTTTTCCTCACGGGCTTTGCGCACCGGGTCGAAGCTCGCATCGTAGTCACTGATACTGCGCGGCGTACGCTGCATTGAACGCCCTGCCCAGTCCGTGCGAAACGACCCTGGTGCCACGGCCGTGACAAAAATATTGAAGGGTGCAAGCTCCTTGCTTAACGTGTCAGAGATGCCCTCCAACGCAAATTTGCTCCCGCAGTAATAGGCAATGCCCGGCATGGTGATATAGCCGCCCATGGAAGTGATATTGAGGATATGCCCTACCCGCCGCTGGCGAAAATACGGCACAAACGCCTTGGTCACCGCCACTGCGCCAAATACATTTACGTCGAACTGGCGGCGCATTTCCTCCAACGACGACTCCTCGAAAATCCCCTCGTGGCCATAACCCGCATTGTTGACCAGCACATCCACCGGGCCATGCTGGTTCTCAACAGCGGCAACTACCGCGTCGATGGCATTGATGTGGGTAACGTCCAGCACCACGCCATGGGCCCGCTCAGGCGAGAGCGCCTCGAAGGTTGCCAGAGCGGATTCGCTGCGAACAGTGCCGATCACTCGATGGCCCTGGGCGAGAGCTTCCTTAGCCAGGGCCTGGCCAAAGCCACTGCTGACGCCGGTGATAAAGAGGGTTTTTTCTGCACTCATGGGGCGCACTCCTGAAAAAATAAGGTGAGGCCATGTTAGGGCTGGGAGTGGTGATGGACTATGCCGGATTGGATTTGAGTATTGCCTAATCCTATCTGGGTGGTCGGTGGACAACCTTGAATCTGCTGATAAAAAACGAGACCAATGGAAGAAAGGGGTGGATCTATATGCACTAATCTAAACGTCTGCCATGGCCGAAATTTTCCGGTCACAAACGTCTGCTTCGGGTCCAAAACGGTCGCTTGTGAGAGGCTGCTTCTGGCCGATTTCTGCCGTCCGTGAAGGGCAGCAATCGGCCAGAAGCAGACGTTTGACAAAGCTGACTCTGGCGAGAATCAAACCACCCCGTTTAAAAGAGGATGATCCTGTCCTGGAGGGAATCATGTTCACAAAAACCTGCGCTATAGCAGTCGTCATCACCGGCATATCGCTCGCTCTAAGTAGTACAGCGCCAGCAGCCTCCGAGATGTGCAGTATGAACCCGGCATTCGACCAGAAAGATAGCGATGCCAAGAACCAGAAGACATCTGTCTGGGCCAACGGAGCAGTTGGCAATCAACCTTCGGCGCTGATGTTTGTGGAAAAGATCAACGTCAACACTGACGGAACCAGGCGGTCGTACAACGTTGCAGATTTTTGGGGGGAAACTGTAGCCCTGAATAACCTCTGCAATGCCATGTCGGATGCCTGTTCAAACCTGGATAGCGAAGGGATGCGCCAGCGACGAATTCTGACGCAGAGAGCAAAGGCTCAGGGTTGGCCAGCCGATCTTTTCTAGGCGACGCGCATTTCCCCTGACATCATCCCGCTAAAAAACGGAAAACCATGCCCGGAAGTAGATGGCTTCCTGGTGTCTGCTACCGCACTGCATAAAAAACCGATCCAGGATGCATGTGATATCACAAATTATGTGGATGCCTTGGTAACGCCAGCGATTGTGATACCCAAGGGCAGCAATGGCTTCTCTCAGCGCAATGTCCGTGTTGGAGATCTGGTTGTCATGCTCCGCCCTGGAAAAACTTCGCCCGTGTTCGCTGTAGTCGGCGACACCGGCCCCGTGAACTCCTTGGGCGAGGGAAGTATCGCGCTTAATGGTCGATTGCTTGATAAGGCAGCACCGCCCGTTAATTACACGGAGGTCAGAGGCAGGAAAGAGTTTGTCGGCAAGGGATGGTCGGTGCCTGAAACCATCGTGTTGATTTTTCCGGGCACGCGTGACGAAAACACGCCCTACATGACTCCAGAGCGCATCAATGCCGCGTCTAAAAAACTGTTCGAAGATTGGGGTGGAATAACACGAGCTCAGGCATGCGCTGAAGAGTACGCAAAGGGATTTTTTTGATACCAATTTGATGGGTTGTTGAGCCTATTGAGGAGACAACACACCTATGGATCGCTCAAAGTTTCAAGAAACCATTGAAGGAATTGCAAAGCATTTCAAACCCGGGCAACGTCGAAAAGTTCATTCGATTGGTCGTGCGTTGTGGAAAGCCATCGCTTTTTTTACGCTCCTGTCCGGGTTGGTCTCGTATGCTATTAACGGGACGGAACTATTCACCAAAAAAATTCCTTCCGCCATTGCCCACATAAGCAAATACGTCCTCTTGGGAAAAACAGGCCGTCCCTTTCTGCTGAGGCAACTTATTGAAGAAGACCTCGCACTGACTGGCATATGCCCTGGCAGAGTACTGGTGAGCGACTTCGATAGTGATGGGCAAGCCACCGATTTAGTGATCGAATTGTTAACCTACGACGAAGAAGGTCAATGCACGGAAAATAATCCGGACACCGCGTATGCTTTGATGAAAGATTCTCCATCAAGCGATCTTTGGCCTAGATACACATTGCTTCGATTGATTGCCCGCGGTGACATTGGCACATTTTCACAAGGCACAGGGCTTCCCCTGACATTTGAACAAAAGGGAAAGTTCTTGTTAGGTAGCGTCTACGCCACCGATTTTCCAGGATGGTACGTATACGGTTACTCGAACGGCCACATGCATCAATTTGGTTACTATCGTCCGGTGGGGAGCCTGTCGGAGATCGAAGGTAGCGAGCCAGTATCCCAGATCGGTGACAAACTTTTGATCCCGACCGAAGCGGGAATTCAGAGCTTTGAGATAACCTCCGACGGTCAGTTCAAGACTACAAAGCTTACGCCCAAACAAATTGTTGAGCGCAATAACTCCGCTTTGGTTCTGGAGGTGTTTTCCACCACGCCCGATGAAGACGCGCTCAACGATGTAAAGACGTACTCCACAGACAACCTCAAGGAGGTCGCAAGTGCCTCCTTCGATGCCTGCGGGTATTGGGCAGTGGCAAATGGTGTACCGGTCGAGTTGAAAGAGAATGCCTCACCTGGAGCACCTTGTGTCGGGGAACTTAGCGTATTTCCAATCACAACGGTCACTCCAATGGTCGCCTGCGACGTCAAGGGTTTTAAGCAGACGTTGCAGTTTCCTTGGGGGTGGGTCGTAGATCCTGCCGCACAAGAACCTTCAATCACTTGCCCTGTCGACGGCGAATCGGAATCGCCTGGAGGGTTTACTCTGAAAGTTTCTGTAGGTTCTTAATCCACTTGTCGCAGGGGTTGGGAACGGATTATTTTTTTCGAATTGCCCCGGCAGCTTCGAAAAATGGATCGCTCCATTGTTGTGTCCCCCATTGTTGGATGAGCGATACCGCCAATCTGCGATGGGCATCAACGACTACTCACCCGCCTCAATGAACGCATACCTCATGTGGGAGCGAGCCTGCTCGCGATGGAGGTCAACAATTACGCGGTCCGTCTGGATGTCCGCGTTGTACCGGCGCTATTCGCGAGCGGGCTCGCTCCCACAGGTCCGCGTTCATGGGCTCTTTCAAGGCGGATCAATCTGATCCAGCACCCGATTCGCGGTGATCTGCGCCAACATGATGCTGTTGGAAACCCAGCAGCGCATGGCAATCCCCACCCTCCAGATGATCCACCAACTGATGAACCATCACATCGACCGAAGCCAGGGTTTCAACGAGATAC
Organism: Pseudomonas sp. SDO5532_S415; assembly: GCF_054071155.1. NCBI lineage: Bacteria > Pseudomonadati > Pseudomonadota > Gammaproteobacteria > Pseudomonadales > Pseudomonadaceae > Pseudomonas > Pseudomonas sp. SDO5532_S415. The sequence goes on from NZ_JBSVWS010000047.1 coordinate 28,506, forward strand.
ACCACCAGCGCTATCGCCCCCCAGGCCAAAGGCCCGAGCGACTCATGCGCTCGCCCTGCCAACTATCATCTCCACCCAAACATCGCTTGGTAAGCCACTGGAAGGCGCCTGCTGTGCGGGCTTCGCTGAGTAATTGCGTTGTCGATCCCGCACTGTCAGCGATGCAAGCGCCTTCACTTCACGCGCCTGAACTATCCCTTTAACACTTGGCTGATCAGCGCCCCCATTTGGTCCGCATGCCGCTTGATAACCGTCTCGTGGTCACCCGGTACTGACATCAAGACTATGGCAGACGGCGCCAACAGTTGCTCCCAGCCCAGGTATCGGGACGGCTCTGCGTGTCCCTCCAGCGGTGTCAGCGCTGTGTCCTGTGCAATGAACAAGTGCAATCTGGCATTGAGCGCACGCGGTCGCCAGGTGTGCATGGCTTTGCCGTGGCCTAGCATGCGGTACAGGAACTGTCGGTTTTCCTGCGGCGTGTCATGGGCGAGATGCCACAGGTTTTTTCCGGCACGCTTGTACTTTTCAAGGGCTTGTACGATGTCCTCGACCACCTCCTCCACCGTTCGCCGCAAAGATATCTCGATCAAGTCCGGTTCGTGCTCGACAAAGTTATTTGTCACGAACGCATGCAGCGTCACCAGGCTGGCGTGATGCGTACTGTCTTGCCTGTCAAGGGACGGCAAGGTGGTGTCGAACAGCCCGAGGAATTCAACCGACTCGCCCGCTTCTCGCAACTGCGTGGCCATTTCATAGGCGATCAAACCGCCAAATGACCAACCGGCAATCCGGTAAGGTCCTTCGTGCTGGATTTGGCGAACGACGTCGACGAAACGCGCGGCAATCTCGACTAAATCCTCCAGAGGCTCAGCTGACAATGGAAGCGGAGGCAAGCCGTACACCGGAACATCGGCATCGATGTATCCGGCAAGATGCTCGAAGTACCAGGAGTAGCCTTGCAAGGTGTGTGTAAGGAACAGTGGTCGCTGCCGGCCCTCGCGGTTGAACGCCTGCACTGGAGCCTGATCGGTCGGTACACACGCTTGCAATTGCAGCAATGCCGCCAGCTTGGCGACGCTGCGGGTGTCGAAGATGCTACGCACCGACAGATCCACCGCCAACGCCTCCCGGATGCGCACGACCAATTGCGAGGCCATCAGCGAGTGCCCGCCCAACGCGAAGAAATTATCGTGGCGCCCGACCCGCTTGACCTCCAGCACCTGCGCCCAGATCGCCGCCAGCACACGTTCGAGCTCCCCTTGCGGAGCATCGTACGAACGCTCTACGGCGCTCAACGCACTTAATGGCATCGTGCGCAAAGTCAGGCGATCCAGCTTGCCGTTAGGCAAAACCGGAAACGCCGGAAGCGGTACAAAGCGGCTGGGGACCATGGCCCCGGGCAACCGTTGCGCCAGCCAGTCGTGCAACTCATTGTGATCGACCTGTGCGCCGTCGCCCGGGACATAGAACCCGATCAATTGATCGTGCTCGCCACCCGCGCGGCGCGCCACTGCAGCCACTTTCGTCAGCCCCGGACAGCTGCCCAGCGCCAGTTCGACCGCGTTCAGTTCAACACGCTGGCCACGTACCTTGATCTGGAAATCCTTGCGACCCAAGTGCATGAGTTGACCATCAGCCAACCACATGCCGATATCGCCGGTCATCAATGCACGTGCGCCGGATGGCAATACGATGAAACGTTCGGAACTCAATTCCGGCTGGTTCCAATACCCGGGGCCAACATTGAAACCTTCGACGAAAATTCCGCCCACAGCACCCACCGGCACCGGATTGAGCCGCTCGTCCAGCACATGCACCCGCACGTTGGCAATCGGCCGGCCCGCCGGCATCACGGGACCGAGGCCCGCCAAATCTTCGCCCTCGCTGTAAGTGATGTCGTTGAGTTCGGTGCAACCGTAGTTGTTGTGCAGCCGTGACCGGGGCAGCAAACGGCCAAAACGGGCCCTGACCTCACGGCTCAACGGCTCACCGGCGGTCACGACATGGCGCAGCCTGCCCAACTGCGAAGCGTGATCGAGCAACGCATTGAGGTGCGAAGGCACCAGATTCAGCCTCGTTACCCGATGCTCGCGCAGCGCTGTTGCGAAAGCTTCGGCATCTTTGACGGTTGGATCGGCAAAAATGACCTGAGGCACACCCGCCAACAGCCCGCTGAGCATTTCCTTGATCGACGGTACAAACGACATGGATGTCTTCTGTGCGACCACCTCGTCTGCCGCAAATGGCGTGCGCGCCCACAAGGCCTGCAAACCGTTGAGCAGTTGCCGGTGTTCGACCGACACGCCCTTGGGCTGTCCCGTAGACCCCGAGGTGTAGGCGATGTAGGCCGGATCATCAGGATGGTTGTCGCAGACGACAGAATTCAAGCTGGCGTGCTGATCGATATCGCAGTCCAGCCGCAACAGCGGCAGATGGGTTCCCACCAGTTCATTCGCAAGACCGGAAGTGGTCAGCACACGGGCTGGCATCGCAGCGTCGAGGATGCGCTGTACATAGGCAGCCGGGTAACCCGGATCAATCGGAACATAGATGCAACCCAGCTTGAACACCGCCAGCACGCTGGCGAGAAAATCGGCCGACCGCGGCTGATAAAGGGCAATGCGCGCACCCGGCGTAATGCCCTGGTGCTGCAACGCCGCAACGATCGCGTTGCTGCGTTTGTCCAGCCCGGCAAAAGTGACTGCTTGCCCGTTATCAAGACAGGCCGTGGCATCGGATCGCTGCGACACCTGGCGAGCGAACAGTGCCGTCACCGACGTTTGCTCAAATGCCTGGAGCGTGTCGTTACTGCGCGCAATCAGCACTTGCTCGCTCGGGGTAAGGGCCAACAGGCTGGACACGCCAAGTCGTGGCGACTGGATCACCCGTTCCAGAATCTCGAGCCAGACCGACAGCATCAATTCCACTTGAGCTGCGCTAAACCGAAGGGTGTCGAAGCTCGCGACGATTTCCAGCTTGCGGGCATCCCCGAACACCTCCAGGTCCAGATCCGCCTGGGCAGGACGATCGGCTTCGACTGGCCATTCGCTGACGGTCATCTCGTCGCCCCAAGCCTGAGTGTCGATGCCCGGGAAATTTTGATGCCGCAACATGACTGGCAATGGCGAACGACCGTCCGCCTGACGCAACCGGGGCGCCGCCGCAAGCATCTGCTCGAACGGCAATGCCTGATGTTCCAGTGCCTGAAGCACGACGTTGTGGGTCTGGTCGAGCACATCGGCGATCAGCGAATCGCCGTCCAGCCGCACCCGCAACGGAAGGATGTTGACGAAGAAGCCAATCAGCGGATCCAGCAACGGATCGTCCCGCCCCGCTACCGTGGTGCCGGTGCACACATCCGAGTGTCCGGTTTGACGATGAACCAATAGCGTCCAACCGGCGAGCAGTACAGTGAACAGACTGGTACCGCGCTGCTGGCTGAACTGCGCGAGGCGCAAAGACAAGTCCTCGCTCACTGGCCGCCGCACGATGCTGACCGGCCCCGGGGCAATACTGGCCGGGGTCCCCGGCACCGCCAGATCAATCGGATCGGCCTGGCCGGCCAGGTTCGTGCGCCAGTAATCCAGATGCCGGGTCAGATCCTGTCGGCGCTGCCAGTGCGCATAATCGGCGTGCTGGATGACCAGCGGCGCGAGTTGCGCATCCACTCCGGCCAGGTGCGCGGTGTACAGCGCCCGCAGGTCGCGCATCAACACCGAGGTGGACCAGCCATCAGAGACAATATGGTGAATCACGATCGACAGCACATGGCGCTTCGATGCGAGACGCAACACCTGGGCCCGTATCAAGCGCCCCTGTCGCAGATTGAACTCGACAGCAGCATGCGCCTGCAAGGCTTGCGTCAGATGCTGCGGCGTGGTGGGCAACACGTGTAGCAGGAGCTCGCAGGAAGCGTCGATGCACTGCGAAGGCACATCGTCACCGTCGGCCAGCAGGAATCGAGTGCGCAACGGTTCATGGCGCGCCACCAGTCCGTCGAACGCATGTTGCAACGCATCGAGGGAAAACGTTCCTTCTAGCAGCAATGCGCCGTGCCAATTGTATGCGCGCCCGCCATCCCGGGCCTGAATCAGCCACAAACGCTCCTGGACGAAGGACAACGGCAAGGGGACGTCACGGGGCTGTGTAACCACAGGCGAACGAGCAGGCCCGCACGCGCTTTCCACTTGCGCGGCGAAGTCTTTCAGGCTGCGCGACTCGAACAGCGCACGCAGCGCCGGCTGATCGCCAAACTGCTGACGCACCGATCCTGCGACACGCATGGCCAGCAGGGAGTCCCCCCCCAGCTCGAAGAAGTTGTCGTGACGACTAACCGCTTCGACAGCCAGCAACTGCGACCAGATCCGCGCCAGTGCAATTTCGATTTCGCCCTGGGGCGGTTCATATTGCGCACGCACAACGGCGTCGCCGTCCGGTGCCGGCAA
>NZ_JBSVWS010000048.1:0-32021 GCF_054071155.1 Pseudomonas sp. SDO5532_S415
ACCATCAATGTTGATTGATAAATCGCCTTCGCGAGCAGGCTCGCTCCCACAGGTTTAAATGCTCTAACGGGAAATGATCCCGTGATCAATGGCGTATTTGACCAGTGCCGCAGGCTTGTCGATGTTGAGCTTGCGACGGATGCTCAGGCGATGGGTTTCCACCGTGCGCACGCTGATGTCCAGTTCCCGGGCCATTTCCTTGTTGTTGAGCCCTTGGGCCATTTTGTACAGCACCTGGCTTTCCCGGGGTGTCAGCTCGTTGTCGGTGCTTTTATCAGCGATCAGCCGCTGGGCGATTTCGGCGCTGTAGAAGGTGCCGCCGCTGGTGATCGCTTCGATGGCCGCGATGATTTCCCGTGAGGGCGCATTCTTGAGCACATAGCCGCTGGCACCGGAGCGCACCGATTCACTCACGTACTCATAGTTATCGTACATGCTCAGCACCAACACCTTGAGCGACGGATACCGGCTGCGCAGCACCCGGGTCAGCTCCAGGCCGTTCATGTCCCGCAGGCTGATGTCGACCAGCAGCAGGTCCGGTTGGCAGCGTCCGACCATCTCGATCGCCTCGGCGCCGTTTTCGGCTTCGCCCACCACTTCCAGGGGCGACATGACGGCCAGCAGCGCCTTGATTCCGTCACGGACCAGGGAGTGATCGTCGACCAACGCGACGCGGATCGGGGAGGGCAGGTTCATCGCAGGCATTCACTCTTGTTGTTTTGGGAGGCGTCAGCGTTTGCCGCCGGGTCATTTCATGGGCAGCAGAACGTCCAGCTCACTGCGTCCAGGTACCGATATCAGGTCGAACCGGCCGCCAAAATGTTCAACGCGTTCACGGATATTACGCAGGCCGATGCCCGCGTGACGACGTTCGACCTGGGCGACGTTGAAACCAACACCGTCATCGACCAGCGTCAGGCGCACGTTGTCTTCAGATCCGTGCAGGGTAATGCAAACGTTTCTGGCATGGGCATGCCGTTCGATATTGGTCAGTCCTTCCTGGACGATGCGGAACAAGGACACCGCCGCGCCATCGACCAGATGGCAGTCGAATTCATTATCGTTGTAGGTCACCCGCAGCCCGCTGCGTTGCTCGAATTCCGCGGCCAGTTGACCGATGGCCGCCGGCAGCCCGAGGGTGTCGAGCAGCGATGAACGCAAATCATGGGACAGGCTGCGGACCTCGCCAATCGCTTCGCCGAGGCGTTCGGTGGCGTCCCGTAATATGCCCAGGCCCTTGTCCTGGCCATTCTCCAGTACGTGGCTGGCCAGCTCGAACTGAAACTTGATCGACACCAGCACCTGGCTGATGCCGTCGTGCAGTTCGCGGGAAACCCGTGACCGTTCTTCCTCTTGCAGGCTGACGATACGTTGGGTCAGACGCTGCAGTTTCTTGTCCGCCAGGCGATGTTCGCTGACGTTCAGGGTCATGCCGGTGGCGAACACAAACAGCACCGCGACGAGGGCGACCACGGCAATCGCCATCATGGTCTTGCGGATGCCCATGGCCACTTCGTCACGGGCCTGCTGGGTTGCGCGTTCAACGTCTTCAAGATAAATGCCGGTACCCAGCATCCAGCCCCAGCGATCCAGCATCACCACGTAGGCGAGCTTGTCGGTCACCTGGCCGGAGGAGGGTTTGTTCCAGGCGTACCGTTGAAAACCTTCGCCGGACTGGGCACTTTTCAGCAACGCCTGGATCACCGGCAGGCCGTGCGGGTCTTTCATGTCCCACAGGTATTTGCCCACCAGCTCCGACTGCCGCGCGTGCATCAGGCTGCGGCCTTCGTGGTCGTAGACGAAGAAGTAACCGTTGATACCGAAGCTGAGTTTGCGCAGTTCCTCCAGCACTTGTTTCTGGGCGTGCGCGTCACCGTGGCCGTCGTCGTACAGCGGCTCGATCAGGCTTTGCGCCATTTCCACGTAGTTTTTCAGTTCCGCGCGTTTGCTCGCCAGAATGCTGTCTTCGATCAGTTGCGCCTGCTGATCACCCAGTTGCCGGTTCAGGGAAATCACCAGGGCGCAGATGACGGCAATGGCCAACACCAGCGGCAGAATCCCGAGCGCGACGATTTTGTGTTTGAGCTGCATCTGCTGGGCTCCTGTCGGGCCGAAGGAGGCGAAGGCCGGCATCATATGCCAAACATAGGCTCGCCCAGTAGCGCTGCTGGACGGAATGACCGGTGGGAGGAATTTCAATGCGAAACCTGTGGGAGCGAGCCTGCTCGCGAAAGCGGTGGGTCAGTCAGCATCGATGTTGAATGTGCCCTCGTCTTCGCGAGCAGGCTCGCTCCCACAGGGATATATGCATCGTCTACGTAGAACTACGTAGACAGCGCGTACGTAGTAACGCGGATTTATTTGTGGACGGCATGCGCGGATATTGGGCCAGCTCCGCACAGCGGACACAATTATAAAAATTACCGCCGCAGTCACAAGCTGTCGGCAGGAGACCCTCTATGCCCCGTCTGGCTAAACACCTCGCCTGGTTTGCCGTGGCCGTCCTGGGAGCGATTGCGCTGAGTGTCGTGGCCCTGCGCCGCGGCGAAGCGATCAACGCCCTCTGGATCGTCGTCGCAGCCGTTGCTATCTACCTGGTTGCCTACCGCTACTACAGTCTGTTCATCGCCAATAAAGTGATGCAGCTCGACCCCAATCGAGCGACCCCCGCTGTGCTCAACAACGATGGTCTGGACTACGTACCGACCAACAAACACGTCCTCTTCGGTCACCACTTCGCGGCCATCGCCGGCGCGGGGCCATTGGTCGGTCCGGTCCTGGCGGCGCAGATGGGCTACCTGCCCGGTACGCTGTGGTTGATCGCCGGGGTGGTGCTGGCCGGTGCCGTGCAGGACTTCATGGTCTTGTTCATGTCCACCCGCCGCAACGGTCGCTCCCTGGGCGATATGGTCCGCGAAGAAATGGGCCGCATCCCCGGCACCATCGCGTTGTTCGGCTGCTTCCTGATCATGATCATCATCCTCGCGGTGCTGGCGCTGATCGTGGTCAAGGCCCTGGCCGAAAGCCCATGGGGCATGTTCACGGTCATTGCGACGGTCCCGATCGCGATGTTCATGGGCATCTACATGCGCTACATCCGTCCGGGCCGCATCGGTGAAATCTCGATCATCGGTGTGTTCCTGCTGCTGGGCTCGATCTGGCTGGGCGGGCAGATTGCCGCTGACCCGGTGTGGGCCAAAGCCTTTACCTTCACCGGTATCCAGATCACCTGGATGTTGATCGGCTACGGTTTCGTCGCAGCGGTACTGCCGGTGTGGCTGATTCTGGCACCCCGTGACTACCTCTCTACCTTCCTCAAGATCGGCACCATCGTCGCCCTGGCGATCGGCATTCTGGTGACCATGCCCGAGCTGAAAATGCCGGCACTGACCCAGTTCATCGATGGCACTGGCCCGGTGTGGAAGGGCGGTATGTTCCCGTTCCTGTTCATCACCATTGCCTGTGGCGCGGTGTCGGGTTTCCACTCGCTGATCGCTTCCGGCACCACGCCGAAATTGCTGGCCAGCGAAGGTCATGCCCGTTACATCGGTTACGGCGGCATGCTGATGGAGTCTTTCGTGGCGATCATGGCCATGGTTGCTGCATCGGTGATCGATCCGGGCGTGTACTTCGCCATGAACAGCCCTGCGGCCATTGTGGGTTCCGATGCTGTTACGGTTGCCCAGACTGTCAGCAGCTGGGGCTTTGCGATTACCCCGGAGGCGCTGCAAGCCGTGGCCAAGGACATCGGTGAAACCACCATCCTGGCCCGGGCCGGCGGTGCACCGACCCTGGCGGTGGGTATCGCGCAGATCCTGCACCACGTCCTGCCGGGTGAAAACACCATGGCGTTCTGGTACCACTTCGCGATCCTGTTCGAAGCGCTGTTCATCCTGACCGCGGTCGACGCCGGTACCCGTGCCGGGCGTTTCATGCTGCAGGACTTGCTCGGCTCCTTCGTGCCGGCGCTCAAACGCACCGAATCCTGGACCGCCAACCTGATCGCCACTGCCGGTTGCGTGGCCATGTGGGGTTACCTGTTGTACCAGGGCGTGATCGATCCGCTGGGTGGCATCAACACCCTGTGGCCGCTGTTCGGCATCTCCAACCAGATGCTGGCCGGTATCGCGCTGATGCTCGGCACCGTGGTGCTGATCAAAATGAAGCGCCAGCGTTACGTGTGGGTGACCTTGTTGCCAGCCGTTTGGCTGCTGATCTGCACCAGCACTGCGGGCTTCATCAAGCTGTTCGACGCCAACCCGGCGATCGGCTTCCTGTCGCTGGCCAAGAAATACAGCGATGCCCTGGCCAATGGTCAGATCCTCGCCCCGGCCAAGGACATCACGCAAATGCAGCATGTGATCTTCAACGCCTACACCAACGCCACACTGACCGCACTGTTCCTGTTCGTGGTATTCAGCATCCTGTTCTTTGCCCTCAAGGTCGGTATCGCCGCCTGGAGCACCAAGGAACGCACGGATAAAGAAGCACCATACCAGGCACTGCCAGAAGCTTGATCGAGGGTTTGCAGCATGTTCAATGACCTCAGTCGTCTCGGAAAATACCTCGGTCAGGCCGCGCGCCTGATGGTCGGCATGCCCGACTACGACAACTACGTCGAGCACATGCAAAGCAAGCACCCGGACAAGCCGGTGATGGACTACGAGGCGTTCTTCCGCGAACGCCAGGAAGCCCGTTACGGCAGCAAGGCGGGGCCGAAGTGTTGTTGAGTCAATAAAAAACCCGGCTGAATAAGCCGGGTTTTTTAATCCCTGTATTCCGTCCGCTTCTACGCTGCGCGAGCCGGTTACAGGCTGAACCTCTGCAGAATACCTCCCAGCCCATCGGACATGGCCTTGAGCTCCTGGGTTGTGCGCACGATCCCGCCCTGGGCGGCAGCGTTCTCTTCTACGCTTTGTGCCACGCGTTCGACGTTACTGGCGACTTGTTCACTGGCTGCGCGTTGTTCCTGTAGCGACAACGAAATGAAACTGACGGCCGCAATGGATTCGTCCAGTGCGCCCTTGATCTTGCTCATGGATTGTCCGGCGCTTTCGACCAGTTTCTGGCCATGGGTCACACGCTCGCAGCCGGCGGACATGCTGTCCTTCGCTTTGACCATCCCGTTTTGTATGGCATTGACCAGGGTGACGATTTCCGTGGTGGATTGGGCGGTGCGTGCGGCCAGGCTGCGAACTTCATCGGCGACCACGGCAAAGCCACGGCCTTGTTCACCGGCGCGTGCCGCCTCGATGGCGGCATTCAGGGCAAGGAGGTTGGTTTGTTCAGCGATGCCACGAATCACTTCGACAATCAGGCTGATATCGTTTGACTGAATCGCCAGCTGATCGATGTCCGATGAGCTTTGCGCAACCAGGTCGGCAATCTGCCCCATCTCCTCGATGGAGGCGTGCATGACCGCCATGCCTTCACCGGTGATTTCGCCGGCTTTCTGTGCAGTGCTTTGGGCCTGTCGAGCGTTGTCGGCGATGTGATTGATGCTCACGGACAGCTCTTCTACCGTGGCTGCCATGGAAGAGGCGGTCTCGCTTTGCAGTGCGGCGCTGCTCAGTCCCTGTTCCGATGATGCAGACAATTGCAGCGTGGCCCCTTCGATTTGTTCGGAGGCCTGGCTGATCTTGCCGATCATATCGCTCAGGCTGTGGCGCATCGCCTGGACGGAGTGCAACACACCCGTCGACGCTCGTTGTCGATCACCGAGCGTGTGAGCCAGGTTTCCTTGGGCAATGTTCGAACTGATCGAAGCCAGTTCTGCCGGTTCAGCGCCGAGCTGGCGACTCAACATCCTGGAGAAGAACAGCGAATAGCCTGCACCCGCTATCAGTGCCAAGGCCAGAATCAGCAGGCAAAGTTGAAGATTGGCGGTGTAGCCGACCTGGTTGAGTTCGAACTGGTTTCTGGCTTCCACCAGTTGAACTTCAATCAACTCGGAAAACTTATCTGACAAGGGGTCAATCAATGGATACAGCTGATCAGTGGCGAATCGTGCGAGCGCTGCATCGTCGTTCTGGCGCAGCATGCCCTGCAAGGTTTGCAGTGGCCCGCGGGTGGCGTCCATCAGTGGGTCGATTTGCGCGATAAGCCGCGTTTCTGCCGGAATCAGTTGCGTCGATTTGTAGGTCTGCCACGTCTGATCGATTTCCTTTTGGGCCTGCTCGATTCGGCTCAGCGATTCCGTTTTGGTGAAGTTGCCATTGCGTGCTTTGTGAGTGGCATCGACGATGTTCACTGCATACAGGTCGGCGATTTTTTTCAGGTCCCGCAACGGGACGACTCGATCGAGGTAGACGGTTTCCAGGCTGCGTACGGCCGATTGCATGCCCTTGAGTCCAAGGCCGCCGACACAGAGTAGTCCCAGCAGTAAAGCACTGGTCAGCAGCAGAAGATGAGTCCTGATTTTCCAGCTTTCCATAGTCCGGTCTTCCTGGGTCAACTAATTCAGTTAGTAATCGAAGGGGGGAGGGGTTTTTTTCGTGCGCGGAAGGCACATTGACATCATGTGCTGAGCGGACGAAAAAAGTCGCGGCCTGACCGGCGAGAAATTACGAATTAGCGACGTCTGACAGAATGAGCTGACGGCGTCTTCTGACCGCTGCCGCAGGTGCTGATCCGCACCTGTTCGCGGTCGAAGGCGGGGAGAAGTGTTGTTGAGCCGGATTTCGGACTGATCGCAGTATTTGTAGGAGCGAGCTCTGCTCGCGATGGACGTCAACGATAACTCGTACTGTCTGAATACACGCGTTGCCCTTGCGTGCATCGCGAGCAGAGCTCGCTCCTACAGTTGTTTTTTTGTGTTTACAGGGCAATGCGCTTTTGGCGCAGCGCTGCCGGTGCGTTCAGCAACATCCCCTCGAGATAGTCCAGGTGTCGACTGAGCAGGGTTGCGGCCATTACCGCATCTCGACGCTCAACCGCCTCCAGAATCCCTTCGTGTGCTCGCCAATCGCAACAATCCTCGACCTGCGCATCCATCTGGGCAATCGCCAGCGATGTCTGCGGCACCAGGCCTTCAAGAAAGTGCGCCAAGGGTGCATTCCCCGCCAACTCTGCCAACGCCAGATGAAAGTCTGTGGATAGTCGAAGTGCCTGGCCGCGCTCGGTGCATTGGCGTTCACGTTCGACGATTGCACGCAAGCGGTCTAAATCCTGGGGGGCGGGGCGCTGACAGGCCAGCCGCACCAGCGTGATCTCGGCCAGCCGTCGGGCGTGCAGCGTTTGCCGGGTTTGTTCTGCGTCGGGCGCGGCGACTCGCGGCCGGTGATGGGTGCGAAGGATGATGATTTGCTGATGGGCCAGGCGCGCCAGCACGCTGCGAATCTCACTGCGTCGAACGCCGAACATCTGTCCCAGGCTGTCCTCGGTAAAGCGACTGCCGGGCAAGAGGCGCTGCTCAAGAATGGCGTCGAAGACCCGCGAATAGAGATCACCCGCAGACATGGGGAAGGGCAGGTCAACAAGAGTTTGCGGTGAGGCTACGCTGTTCATGGCCTGTCTCCAGCTTCAATTTTCAGGTTCGGGGTTCAACGGCTGAGGTTGTCTTCCGGAATGTTCAATTCGATGCCCATCCGCTGACCTTCGCGAAGGATGTGCCGGCGCATCTCGGCACTGGCCTGGGCGCTGTTCTTGCTGCGGATGGCGCGTACCACGGCTTCGTTTTCTTCGAGGCGCTCGGCCAGGTGCTCGGGCGAGTTGCGCAGCACGTCGGCGCTTTGCTTGAGGGCATTGCTGGTCTGCTGCACCACGCTCTGGAAAATCGGATTGGAGGTCAGCGTGAACAGCTCTTCGTGGAACGCGATGTAAGCGTTGACCCCGGCTTCACTGTCACCGGCTTCCAGGGCTTCGCGCATGTCCATCAAGGTCAGGCGCAGTTGCCCCACTTCCTTGCTGCTGATCGACTGCGCCACCAGACCAACGATAAAGGGCTCAAGGGTGTAGCGCAGTTGCAGCACATCTTCGAGGCTCGCGCCGGCCACCGCGCTGTCATGGCTTTGACTGTCGTCCGGGTGGGCATCCAGTACCACCACGCCCTTGCCCGGCATCGAACGCACCAGCCCGAGGGTTTCCAGCACGATCACCGCTTCACGCAGGCTCGGGCGGCTGATGCCCAGTTGCTCGGCCAGTTCACGCTGGCCCGGCAACATGTCGCCGGAGCGCCATTGACCACGGGCCAGAGCGGCCCGAAGTTTTTCTACCACTGAATTGACGACGGTTGACGAGGTAATCACATTTCGCTCCAGGTCGCGATGAATGTGCCCGCCCGTGGGGCGGGCACAGTTTGTTTAAAATTCCTGCTGATGTCCGGGAACAACCGGTTTTCTCGGCTGGAAGGTATACCCCACCTGACCGGAAAGCACTTTGTTTGCCCGTTGGATATCGATGTCTTTTTCCCAGCGGGCGATGGCCACCGTGGCGACGCAGTTGCCGATCAGGTTGGTCAGCGCCCGGCCGATGCCCATGAACCAGTCCACCGCCAGCACCAGCACCAGACCGACCACCGGAATGGCCGGAATCGCGGTCAGCGTTGCCGCCAGAATCACCAGTGCGGAACCGGGAATCCCGTGGGCACCTTTGGAGGTGATCAATGACACCAGCAGAATGGTCAGCAGGTCGGTCATCGCCAGTGGTGTGCCGGTGGCATTGGCAATGAAGACGATGGCCAGGGTCAGGTAGATCGAAAAGCCGTCCAGGTTGAACGAGTAGCCGGTTGGAATGACCAGGCCCACCGTGGAGCTGCCGATGCCCAGATGTTCGAGCTTGCGCATGATTTGCGGCAGTACGGCGTCGGAGGAGGCGGTGCCCATGACGATCAGCAATTCTTCGCGCAGGTATTTGAGCAAGGGCCACATCTTCAAGCCGGACAGGCGCATCACCAGACCGAGAATCAAGGCCACGAACGCCACGCAGGTCAGGTAAAACAGGCCGACCAGGCTGCCCAGATGCTGCAGCGAGTCCAGGCCATATTTGCTGGTGGTGAACGCGATCGCCCCGAACACACCAATCGGCGCCAGGCGCACGATCATGCCCATGATGCGGAAGATCACGTGGCTGAGTTCGTTGATCAGCCTGGAAATCCCCGAGGCCGCTTCGCCCACCAGATTCAGGGCACTGCCGAACAGCACCGAGAACAGCAGCACTTGCAGGATGTTGTTGTCGGCGAAAGCACCGATGACCGAGGTCGGGATCAGGTCCATCAGGAACTGCGTGGTGGTGTGCATGTGCTGGCCGCGCTGGGCGATGTCGCCCATATCGGCGGCGGACAGCTGATCCAGATGAATATTGGCGCCGCTGCCGATGCCGGTGGTGAAGGCGAACACCAGGCCTATCACCAGGGCAATGGTGGTCAGTATTTCAAAGTAGATCACCGATTTGAGGCCGATGCGTCCGACTTTCTTCAAGTCGCCGGCGCCGCTGATGCCGCTGACCACCACGCAGAACACGATCAGGCCGATGAGCATCTTGATCAGTTTGATGAAACCGTCGCCGAGGGGTTTGAGTTGTGCAGAGTATTCGGGAAGGGTCAGCCCGCAGATGATGCCGAGCACCAGTCCGAGAACCACTTGAAGGAAGATTGAACGCGAGCACCATCTGAGCATGGGAGGAATCCTGGTCGGTGTCCTGGCTGCCGTGCGCATGGCGCATCAGATTCAGGACTTAATTATTGTGGTCTTACCGGTATGTCCAGTGCAGGCGCAGTTTAGGCCAGGTTTTTTGCCGAATACAAGGGGAAAGGAGAAAATTGGCATGACCGGTCTGACCAGTGGTGCCGACACCGTTATCTGGTTAGGGGGCAAACCTGAGCGCTATCGTTACGGGCGTTGTATGCCCAGTGCCCGATCAGCTGCCTTGGCCTGGTGAATCAGGCGGCACAGGGTGGTGGCGATGGCGATTGCCAGCAGTGGCCAGTAGATGAACAGCGCATTCAGGGACATGGCGTTTCCTCACGCTGCAAATAGTCTTCATGAAGCCGGCATCCCTCCAGCAGTGAATCGAGTTGATTATCGTACGCTTTTATGACAATGCCGAAATAAGCGATTAATGGCTCAACTGCTAGCTTCTGTGGGAGCGAGCCTGCTCGCGAACGCCGAGTGTCAGGCAACAAAAATGTTGAATGTGATGCCGTCTTCGTCGGAACGCCGCCCGGAGCCGGCTCGCGCCCACAGGTATTGCTTGTCGGGTCGAGTCAGAGCAGTGGAATGCTGTAGCTGACGATCAAGCGATTCTGGTCCTGATCCCGAGACGCCTGGCTGTGGGACTCACCATTGCGCCAGCCGAATCCAACCCCCTTGAGCGGGCCGGACTGCAAGGTGTAATCGAGGCTGATGTCTCGCTCCCATTCCTTCTGAGTCGAACCGCTGGCAGTCTTGATGTTGTCGCCGCTGAGGTAGATGACCGAGGCCTTCAGGCCCGGCAAGCCGAGTGCCGCGAAGTCGTAGGCGTATTGGCCGAACGCGGTGCGCTCGCCCGCGCGGGTGAAGGTCTGGATCAGACGGTCGGTGTACAGGTACAGGCTGGCGCCGCCGGCACCCTTGTCCGGCAGGCCACCCTGGTTGAGCTGGGTGAAGCCGCTGCCGCTGGACACGCTTTGATAACCGGCGGTGAAAGCGTGGGCGCCCAGGGTGTAAATCAGCGCGGCGCTCCAGGTGCGGTTGTCGATTTCGCCGTCATTGCCCCGGGTGTAGCCGCTGATCCGGTAGCCGGACGTCCCGCTGCTGTTTTCACCCGATGAATCGGTATTGAAGTAGCGCAGGTCGGTTTTCAGCGATTGATTGTCGGCGATCGCCAGGGTGTGGATCAGGCCGAAAAACTGCTGCGTGTAGTAGTCGTCCAGGTGTGCGTAGTAATACTGTGCGGTCAGGTCCCTGGTCACTTTCCAGTCGCCGCCGGCGAAGTCGAAGTGGTTGCTCTCCCGCGTACCGCCCGTGGCCGCCAGTCCGGTTTGATCGCTGGAACCCCGGCCTGTCGCGTGTTCGATGCGTCCGCCGATCAAGGTCAGGTCCTTGAACTCGCTCGACATCAGCTGGCCGCCTTCAAAGGTCTGCGGCAACAGCCGACCGTCGTTCGACACCAGGATCGGCAGCTTCGGCATCAACGTGCCCAGGCGCAGTTCGGTTTTCGAGACCTTGACCTTGCCGGTCAGGCCCAGGCGACTCCACTCGTCGACGGCGCTGTTATCGCTGTCCGAGGGAATCATGCTGCTGCCGACGTGGCGCCCCTTGCCACTGTCCAGGGTCACCCCCATCAGTCCCAGCGCGTCGACGCCGAAACCGACCTGGCCGTCGGTGTAACCCGACTTGTAGTCCAGCAGGAAACCCTGCGCCCATTCTTCGGTTTTCGAAGGGGCGGCGGTGCCGTCGCGGTTGTCGTTGTTGAAGTAGAAATTCTTCAGGCCCAGGGTGGCTTTGCTGTCACCCAAAAAATCCGCCTGTGCCTGGTTACCGAGCACGATGCCGCCCAGCGCCAGGGTTGCCGCTATGTATTTACTGCTCATGTATGTCGCCCGTTTTTTATCGTTGGAAGTGGGGAGCTCCCACCGTTGCGGTGGGAGAGGCAGGCGGTCGGGGTCAGATACCCAGGACATTGGCGCCGATGCACGGATCGATCCCGCGCTCCAGGCGACGGGGGTGCACGATGACGGTGATTTCCATCGAGCCGGTGGTCACTTCGAAGTCGAGGATGTGGCCGCCGTAGGCCTGGAACGTGCTGTCGCCGGCGACGCCATGCATGTGAATCGAAGGTTGTTCGTTCTTCCAGGCCACGGAGCCGGTGATGCTGGCCATCTCGACATTGCTGAAGGTCTTGGCGTCGAAGTCCTTTTTATCCTTGTTCCAGAACCCGAATTTCACGTTGCCGAAACCGATGCCGCTGATCGAGGCGCTGGGGATTTTTTCGGCGATGGCCAGTTTGGTCAGTTCCTTGAAGGCGTTGTCGCCCATGCGCAGGACCATCAGATAACCGGTGGCGGTCTTGGTGTAGCGCGGGGTGGTTTCGGTTGCACATTGCATGGGCGTGGTCGTCGCGGTGGTCGATGTTTCGGCCATGGCCGACGGGGACAGGATTGAGCCGATCAGCATGGCGGCGCTGATCGCCAACAGCAGTTTCGACAGGGGTTGTTTCGGTTGACGTTGCACTTGCATGGGACTTCCTCTGTTGTTGTTTTTGTAGGGATGAAGCGTTTTCAGGCACAGCGATGCCCGGCGCCTGGGGGTACCAGGCGCTGCTGTCATGGAACTAACAGTGGGCGAGGGGCGTTGCGTTGATTCGCGGGCTTACAGCGCTTCGCGACTCATGACGCCGTCCAGCAACCGGGCGATGCCCAGCGGGTTGGCGTTTTTCAGTGCGTCCGGCAGCAGGCTGTCGGGGCAATTCTGGTAGCACACCGGGCGCAGGAAACGATCGATCGCCAGGGTTCCCACCGAGGTGCCGCGCGCGTCGGAGGTGGCCGGGTACGGGCCGCCGTGGACAATGGCGTCGCAGACTTCCACCCCGGTGGGGTAGCCGTTGAACAGCACGCGCCCGACTTTCTGTTCCAGCAGGGCCAGCACATCGCCCAGGTTGTCGAGCTCCGTGTCCTCGACCATCAGGGTCGCGGTCAACTGGCCGCGCAAGCCGTGCAGGGCCTGGATCAGCTCGGCCTGGCTCGCCACTTCGACGACGATGGTGGTCGGGCCGAAGACTTCTTCCTGCAGCAGTTCGTCACCCTCGATCAGCAGGCTGACATCGGCCTTGAACAGTTGCGGCCGTGCCTGATTGCCCTGTTGCTCTGTGCCGGCCAGGCGCGTCATGCCCGGGTGAGCACCGAGGTTTTCCAGGCCATGGCAGTAGCTTTTCAGCGCGCCGCTGTTGAGCATGGTCTGCGCCGGTTGCCCGGCCATGACGGCGGCAAAACGTTCGAGGAACGCTGAGAACTCCGGCGAACGAATGCCCAGCACCAAGCCCGGATTGGTGCAGAACTGGCCTGCGCCCAGCACCACGGAAGCGGCCAGCTCGCTGGCGATCTTGTCACCGCGTGCCTTGAGTGCTTCAGGCATCAGCAGCACCGGGTTGATGCTGCTCATCTCGGCGAACACCGGGATCGGCTGTGGACGGGCCGCTGCCATGTCGCACAGTGCGCGGCCACCGCGCAACGAACCGGTGAAGCCCACGGCCTGAATCGCCGGATGCTTGACCAGCGCCTCGCCGACGCTGCCGTAGAGCATGTTGAACACGCCCCTGGGCATATCGGTTTTTTCTGCGGCGCGCAGGATCGCGCCGGCGACGTAATCGGCGGTGGCCATGTGGCCGCTGTGGGCCTTGAACACCACCGGGCAACCGGCGGCGAATGCGGCAGCGGTATCGCCGCCGGCGGTGGAGAAGGCCAGCGGGAAGTTGCTGGCGCCGAACACGGCCACCGGACCCAGGCCGGTGCGGTACTGACGCAGGTCCGGGCGCGGCAAGGGTTGACGCTCTGGCAGTGCCCGATCAATGCGCGCCCCGTAAAAATCGCCGCGACGCAGGGTGCTGGCGAACAGGCGCATCTGGCCGCTGGTACGCGCCCGTTCGCCTTGAATGCGCCCGGTGGGCAGGGCCGTTTCGCGGCAGACCAGGGCGATGAAGCTGTCATCCAGCGCATCCAGTTCAGTGGCGACTGCATCGAGAAAATCGGCGCGGCGTTCGGCCGACAGATGACGGAAGGTCGGGTAGGCACTGGCGGCCGCTTCGGCGGCGGCATTCACTTCTTCCACGGTCGCCGAATGGAAGCGATAGGGCAGCGCATCGCCAGTGCCGGCATCAAAGCTTTGCAGGGTGACGGTACCGCTGGCCGAACGGGTGCCGGCAATATAGTTGTGGCCTGAAACTTCAAACATGGGAACTCCTGAAGGGCTGTTCAAACAAGTCGGTAAAGGCGTCGGGCGTTGTCGTGGAACAGCGCCAGCCGATCGGTGACAGGGCGGTCGCGGACGATGGTCTTGAAGCCGTCGAGAATCTCGCTCATGCCGTTCACCACGCCATCGACCGGGTAATTGGTGGCGAATGCGCAACGGCTGACACCGAAGATCGAAATCGCGTCGTTGACCACCACGCGGTTCGCGTCCACGGGCCATGGCTGGCCGGGGATGCAGATGCCGGAAATTTTCAGTGCGACGTTCGGTTCCCGGGCCAGCAGCGCCAGGTTTTCACGCCAAGCCGCCAAACCTTCACGGGAACGGTCGGACGGCAGCGCCGTGTGGTTGACCACGATGGTCACGTCGGGAAAGTCCCTGGCCAGCTCGGCCGCTTCCGGCAGGTGCCACCAGGGCGCCTGCAATTCGAAGTGCAGGCCGTGCTCCGCCAACAGGGCGTAGCCGTCCCGCCAACGTGGATCACGCAGGGAACCGGGCGCGGCGAAATGTTCACGCCAGTCTTCACGGCGGACGACCGTCGGTTTGTGGCGTATGCCGCGCACCAACGGGTGTCGGGCGTACTCACGCAACAGGTCGGGAGCGTCTTCGCGGTCGAGCCAGGCCTGGGCCACCATGGCGGCCAGGGTCGGTTCATCCTCGGCCAGCGACTCGACAAAACGCACTTCTTCCAGTGGCGTTGCCGGGTCCCACTCGCCCTCGATCAGTACGGTCTGGACAATCCGGTGCACGCCGGTCAGGCGGCGATAGTCCCAGGGCAGGAAGTTGCGGCAGATCGACGAGTAATCGCCGTAGCGAAACGGCCGCAACGGCCGGTCGTTCAGCCACGGGTAGTAATGGGCGTCGATATCGAAGTAGTGCTGATGGGCATCGACGATGGGCAAGTCGGCGTCATCGCCGCTGGCCAGGAAACGCGCGCG
Organism: Pseudomonas sp. SDO5532_S415; assembly: GCF_054071155.1. Taxonomy (NCBI): domain Bacteria; kingdom Pseudomonadati; phylum Pseudomonadota; class Gammaproteobacteria; order Pseudomonadales; family Pseudomonadaceae; genus Pseudomonas; species Pseudomonas sp. SDO5532_S415. The sequence continues at coordinate 14,819 of NZ_JBSVWS010000048.1, forward strand.
CCAGTCGATGGCCGATGGGTCATTCATGGCGGGTCTCCAGGCGGTAGAAACGTTGGGCATTGCCGGCGAGCACCGCTTCCTGAACCTCGCGGCCCATGGGCGCAAGCATCGCGGCGACGCCATCGGCGAGGGTGTCGTAGGTGGCGCGCAACCCCGCCACCGGGAAGTTGCTGGCGAACATGCAGCGCTCGGCGCCGAAGATCTCCAGCGCGGTGAGCACCACGATGCGATTGTCCTCGAAGCGCCACGGCGAATCCTTGAGGCCGAATTCCGAGAGCTTGATGTGCACGTTGGGTTGCAAGGCCAGGGCTTCCAGGCCCTTGCGCCAGCGCGCCATGCCTTCGGGGCTGCGGTCCCAGGCGAAACCGGTGTGGTTGAGGGCGATGCGGATCCGCGGAAACATCGCTGCCACTTGCGCCGCTTCCACCAGGTGCCACGGCGGCACGCGCAGGTCCCAGGACAAGTCGTAGCGCTCGAGCAGGGCAAAGCCTTCGAGCCATTTCGGGTCCTGCAGGGTGCCAGGCGCTCCGGCGATCGAGACGTTTGGCGAGGCCGACGTCACCGGTTTCGAACGGATACCTTTGACCAGCGGCCGGGCCGCCTGGGCCGCGAGGATCTCGGCGCTGTCTTCGCGATCGAACCAGGCGTGGGCGACGATGGCGTTGGGGAAACCGTAGCGGGCGTTCACCTGTTCCAGCCAGCGGGTTTCGGCGACCTGCTCATCCCGGGCGCGCTCGGCCTCGACATGCACCGTGCCGATCAAGCGTTGATTTTCGGTCAGCGCGAGGAAGTGCCCGGGCAGGAAGTCACGGCGCAGGGAATGGTAGTCACCGAGGAAAAAGTCTTCGTGATAGTCGTCTTGCAACCAGGGGTAGCGGCCGTTGCCGAGGTCCCAAAGGTGATGGTGGGCATCGACGATCGGCAGTGCATCCTTGGCCGCGAGGTTGGGCAAGCCGTTGCGTTCATGCAGGGTGATCATGTCGAGGCACTCAACGCGACGCAGTGAGGCGTGCAGGACTGAGCGCGCCATCATCGACTTCGCCGGCTTCGGCTGCGGCCGCCTTGGCCTGTACGCGGCTGCGCAGTTTGGCGACGTTGACCACCACCCGTGTGTGCGCCGCCGTCGCCACCAGTTCCACGTCATCGCGCACTTCGACATTGAAGGTGACGCTGCGGCCTTCGATGCGGGTGACCGTGGCCACGATGCTCACCGACATGCCCAGCAGCGTGGCGCCCACGTGGCGGATATCCACCGCCGCGCCCACGGTATTTTCGCCGTCGTCGAGGAAGGTCAGCAGGTAGTCCAGGCAGGCCTGCTCGATGTCGTCCACCAGGCGCGGGGTGGCGTAGATGCGCAAGTCCTCGCCAAGAAACGAGATGGTACGCGGCGGATCGACGATCAGCCGGCGTTCGGTGGTGGAGCCGGTTTCCAGGGTGGAGAAATTCATAAGCAACCTCGTGTTTGAGTGTCGACGGTCGCGGCGGCGACCGTCGGCAGGGGTGTCAAAAGGTGATTCAGGACGGCAGGAAACCGATGGAGATCCACGGCACGGCGATCAACACCGCCAGGGCTACGACCAGCGCACCGAGGTACGGCCAGACCCGGCGCATGGCACCGCTCGGATCGACCTTGGCGATGGCGCAGGCGGCATAGAACCCCACGCCGAATGGCGGCGCGAACAGACCCAGGCCCATGGCGAAGATCGCGACCATGGCGTAGTGCACATCGTTGATGCCCATGGTCTTGGCAATCGGGAACAGCAGCGGCCCGAACAACACGATGGCGGGGATGCCCTCCAGGAAACTGCCGAGCAGGATGAAGGCCACGGCGGAGATGATCAGGAAACCCCAAGCGCCACCGGGTACGGTCGACATCACCTGCGCCAGCTGGTGGGAGAAGCCCGACTGGGTCAGGGCCCAGGCCATGGCGGTGGCGCTGCCGATGATGATCAGGATCGCGCCGGACAGCGACGCAGTGCTGACCAGGATCGGGTACAGGCGCTTCCACTCGAAGCAGCGGTAGCACAGCAAACCGACGATAAAGGTGTAGGCGACTCCGATGGCGGCCACTTCGGTGGCAGTCGCGACGCCCTCGACCACTGCGGTGCGGATCACGAAGGGCAGGGCCAGGGCCGGTATCGCCAGCAGTAGCGAGTGGCCGATTTCCTTGCCCGAGGCGCGTTTGCCGGTAGAAGCCTCGCCTTTGCGGTTTTTCCACCAGATCACCACCGCCATGGCAATCGCACCCACCACCGCCGGCATGAAACCGCCGGTGAACAGCGCGGAAATCGACACACCGGTGACCGAACCGATGGTGATCAGCACCAGGCTCGGCGGGATGGTTTCCGACATCGCACCGGAGGCATTGAGCATCGCCACCAGCTCGTTTTCATCTTCGCCGCGTTTCTTCATTTCCGGGAACAGCGCCGGGGCGATGGCTGCCATGTCGGCCGCTTTCGAGCCGGAAATCCCCGAGATCAGGTAGATAGCACCGATCAGCACATAGGACAGCCCGCCGCGCACATGGCCAATCAACGAGCACAGGAAGCGGATCATCGCCCGCGCCATGCCCATGGCTTCGATCAGTGCGCCGAGGAACACGAACAACGGAATCGCCAACAGGATCAGGCTGGCCATGCCTTCGTCCATGCGGCCGACCACCAGCGTCAGCGGCGTGCTGGTCATGGTCGACAGATACGCCACGGTGGCCAGGCCGAACGCAACCATGATCGGTACGCCGATGACGATCATGCCCATCACGCCGATCATGAAGAACACGATCAGGTTCCAGTTGCCCATCAGCAGCAGGGTGCCTTCACCGGCCCAGAGCAGCGCCGCCAGCGAGCCGAGCATCGCCACCGACACGGTGAAGTCGATCAGCCGTGCGCTGGTCAACAGCCGTGCGACGCAGGTCAACAGCATCAGGCTCAGGCCGACGGCGATGGCCGACACGCGAAACGCGTTGGGAATTTCCAGGGCGGCGGTGGTGATGATCCATTCATCACTGACGAACTCCCAGGCCGGCGAGAACAGCATCACGATAAAGGTGATGACGATCACCGCGCCGAAGGTGTCGACGAAGGCGCGTTTTTCCGCCGGCAGGCGGGTGATGAACGAGGTCAGGCGCATGTGCTCGCCGCGCCGCATCGCCACCACCGAACCGAGCATCGCCAGCCACAGGAACAGCAGCGAGGCCATTTCGTCGCCCCAGACAATCGGCTGGTTGAGCACGTAGCGGGAGAACACGTTGCAGAACAGCAAGGTGACTTCGAGGATCACCAGCAGCGCGGCGCTGCCCTCGGTCGCCCAGCGCAGGGCGGTGTCGAGGGAGCGGCCAAGGCGCAGTGCGGTGTGGCGTGGGCTGAGTCGTTCAGCAGGAGAAACGTCCGTCATAGGTATCTCGTTTTTCATGACTGTGTCTCCGACTCAGGACAATTGACCCGCGTATTGTTCAAGCAGGTTCCAGGCTTCATCGCCGTATTTCTGTTTCCACTGGGTGTAGAAACCTTTCTTCTGCAGGTCGGCGCGGAACAGTGAGCGGTCGACCTTGTTGAAGGTGATGCCCTGGGCGGTCAGCGACGGTTCCAGGCTGGCGTTGAGGTCGATCACTTGTTGACGTTGAACCAGAGCGGCGGCGTTGATCTGCCGGGAGACGATTTCCTGCACGTCCTTGGGCAGTTTCGGGAAGGTCTTGCCCGAGCCGAGGATCCAGAAACCGCCCCAGATGTGGTCGGTCAGCGAGCAATATTTCTGCACTTCATAGAAACGTGCCGACTCGACCACCACCAGCGGGTTTTCCTGGCCGTCGACGACTTTGGTCTGCAACGCCGAGTAGGTTTCGTTGATGCTGATGCCGGTGGGGGCGGCACCGAGGGCGCTGAACATGGAGGTCCACAATGGGCTGACCAGTACACGTAACTTGAAGCCGGCGAGGTCTTGAGGGGTGTTGATCGGGCGGGTCGAACTGGTGATCTGGCGGAAGCCGTTGTTCCAGACTTTCTCCATCGGGACCAGCCCGACCTTGGTGGTCTGGGCGCGCACGTAGTCGCCCAGTTTGCCGTCCAGCGCGGCCCAGACAGTTTCATAGTCCTTGAAGGCGAACGGCATGCTCTCGATGGACATCGCCGGCACCAGGGTGGAGAGAATCGCACCGGGCAGGGGAATGAAATCCACCGCACCGGCGCGTACCTGGGACAGCATGTCGGTGTCGCCGCCCATGGAGGCGTTGGCATACACCTGCAGGTCCACGGCGCCGTTGGTTTCGGCCTTGATCGCTTCGGACGCGGCCTTCATCTGTTTGTTCAGCGGATGGGTGTCGGGCAGGCTGCTGCTGTAGCGCAACACGATGGGTTTGGTCGCGGCAAACACGCCGCTGGTGGGTAGCAGGCTGGCGGCGAATGCACCGCCAACGGTGACGCCGGCACCGACCAGGAAAGATCGGCGGCTGACGGCTTCGGTCAAGATACGGCTCATGGTGTTCACCTTTTGTTTTTGTTCTTGTTGTTCTTTTTGTGGGAGGGCGCCTGCTCGCGAAGGGGCCGGGTCAGTCAACATTTATGCTGAATGACACACCGCATTCGCGAGCAGGCTCGCTCCCACAGGTATCGATTCGGCGGTTCAGGAGGCCAGCGCCAGCACCGCCTTGCTGCGAATCAGGTCATCGATTTCGTCTTCGGCATAACCGCTTTCCTTGAGCACCTCGCGGGTGTGCTCGCCGAGCAACGGTGCCGGGCGGCTGGTGTGTGGCGGAGCGTTGTCCATGTCGGAAAAGTGAATCGGCAGGCCCATGCCGCGCACGCGGCCTTCGGTCGGGTGTTCGGTTTCCACCACCATGCCCCGTGCCCGGGTTTGCGGGTGGGCGAGGGCGGCGGCGATGTCCAGGACCGGTCCGGCGGGCAGGCCGAGGCTGTCGAACAGCACCATCCACTCATCGGTGGTGCGGGCCACCAGCACTTCGTTGAGGATTTCCACCAGTGCCAGACGGTGCTGCATGCGCAGGGCGTTGCTGGCGAAACGTGGGTCGGCCTTGAGTTGCGGAACGGCCAGGGCTTCGACCAGACGTTCGTAGTTGGCCTGGTTGGCGGCGCCGATGTTGATCCAGCCGTCGGCGGTGCGGAACACTTGGTACGGTGCGCTGGTGGAGTTGGCCGAGCCCATTTTCGGCAGGATGGTGCCATCGGCGAAGTAGGCCGCCGCCGGCCAGAACATCTGTTGCAGGCCGGCTTCGAACAGCGAGGTGTCGACCATTTGCCCCAGCCCGGTTTTCTGTTTCGCGGCGTAGGCGGCGCAGATACCGAGCGCGGCGAGGATGCCGGAGTTGATGTCGGCCACCGGCGAGCCGGCCTTGACCGGCTCACGCCCGGCTTCACCGGTCATGCTCATCATGCCGCTCATGCCTTGGGCGATCAGGTCGAAACCGCCCTTGTCGCCGAACGGGCCGCTGCGGCCGTAACCGGAGATCGCGCAGTAGATCAGCCCCGGGTTCAGGGTTTTCAGCGTGTCGTAGCCCAGGCCGAATTTCTCCATGGTGCCGGCGCGGTAGTTTTCCGTGACCACGTCGGCGTCCATCAGCAGGCGACGCAGCACGTCGCGGCCGCCGTCGGTCTTGAGGTTCAGGCCGATGCCGCGCTTGTTGCGGTTGACCACCATGAACGAGGCGGACTCGCCGCTGGCCATGATCGGCGAGAAGCGCCGGGAGTCATCGCCGTCGGGCACTTTCTCGACCTTGACCACGTCGGCACCCATGTCGGCCAGCATCATGCCGCACACCGGCCCGGACATGATGTGAGCCAGTTCTACCACGCGCATTCCTGTCAGCGGTCCCATGTCATTTACCCTCGAATTGTGGTTTGGCTTTGGCGATGAACGCCTTGAGACCGATCTGAAAATCGTCGGTGTCGTAGCAGAAGTAGCTGTGGTCGATCTGCGCCGCACTGGGCGCCTGGCCGGCTTCGAGCTGGCGTGCGGCCTGGCGGTGCCAGCGGGCGACCAGAGGCGCGCCGTTGGCGATGCGCCGGGCGGTGGCGAGGGTTTCGCTCTCGACTTCGGCGTCGGCGACGACCCGGGTCACGAGGTTTTTCACGTAGGCGTCCTGGGCATCGAGGATGCGACCTTCGAGGAGGATTTCCAGGGTGGTGGAACGCCCGGCCAGCGCCACCAGCCCGGCCATTTCGTCATAGGACATGACCAGGCCGAGCTTGCCGACCGGCGCGCCGAAGCGGCTGGACGTGCCGCAGATGCGCAAGTCGCACAGCGCCGCGATCTCCAGGCCGCCGCCGACGCACACGCCGTGGATCATCGCGATCACCGGGTGCCGGCAGTCGGCAACCGCGCGCATCGCCGCCGAGGTGACTTCGGCATACACGCGGGCTTGGGAAGGATTGGCGCGTACGTTTGGAAACTCACCAACGTCGGCACCGGCGGCAAAGGCCTGTTCGCCTTCGCCGCGCAACACCACGCAGCGCACACTCGGGTCGGCGGACAGTGTGCTCATGACGTCCCCAAGGTCCTGCCACATGGACAGGTTGAGGGCGTTCATTTTTCCCGGGTTGCTGAGGGTGACGATGGCAAGGTTGTCTTGCCGTTCGAAAAGGACAGTGGGCTTCATGGTTGTTCTGCCATCGCTGCTTCACGTTTCACGAGAACGTAAGCGTGATCGCGGCGATGGGTTGGCCTCCTGAATTTTTATTGTTGGAAAGCAGGGTGCGGCGGTGCTTACAGCGATTGCCGGAGCATCGTCAGGTAGTCCGCGCTGGATGCCTCGCGCGGGTTAGTCTTGTGGCTGTGATCGTGCAGCGCGCCCTCGATGATGTGCTCGAACAGGCTTTCGTCGACGCCGATTTCCCTCAGGCGGGTCGGCAGGCCCAGGCGCCGGGTCATGGCCTCGATGGCTGAACCGATGTTGGCGTCCGCTGCCAGACCCATGGCATGGCGCAGGCGTTCGAGCTTTTGCTCGTTGCGCACGGTGGGGGAGTCAGCGTTGAAGTGCACCACCGCCGGCAGGAATATCGCGTTCAAGGTGCCGTGGTGCAGTTTCGGATTGATGCCACCCAAGGCATGGGACAGGCTGTGCACGCAGCCCAGGCCTTTTTGGAACGCCAGTGCGCCCTGCATCGACGCACTCATCATGTTCAACCGCGCCTGGCGATCACCGGGCTCGGCGGTGGCGCGCTCGATGTGGCCCCAAGCGCGCCACAGACCGTCGAGGGCGATGCCGTCCGCGGCCGGGTTGAAGGCCGGCGCCATGAAGGTCTCGATGCAATGGGCGATAGCGTCCATGCCGGTGGCGGCCGTGAGCATCGGGGGAAGGCCGAGGGTCAGTTCGGGATCGCAGATGGCCACGCGGGGTACGACATAGGGGGAGATCACGCCGACCTTGCGACCGTCGTCGAGAATCAGAATGGCCCCTCGGCCGACTTCGCTGCCGGTACCGGCGGTGGTCGGGATCGCGATCAACGGCGCGGTGGCCGAGGTGATGCGTTCCAGTCCGCCCTCGATCACCGCAAAGCTTTGCAGCGGGCCGTCATGGGTGGCACACACCGCCACACCCTTGGCCAGGTCGATGGAGGAACCACCGCCAACCGCGATGATGCCGTCGCACTCGCCCTGGCGGTATTGCGCGACCGCTTCACGCACGGCGTGTTCGTTCGGGTTGGGTGGGGTCGCGTCGAAGATCGTGTAAGGGCGGTCGGCACCGAGAGCGGCGATGACCTTGTCGACGATGCCGGCATTGCGCACGCCCGGATCGGTGACAATCAGTGCACGGGTAATGCCGGCACGCTCGGCTTCGGCGGCCAGGTGCGCCAGGCTGTCGTAGCCGAACTGGATTTTGGTGACGTAATTGATGAGGGACATGATTCACCACAAGTTATACAGGATTGTTATTGTCGCAATCGGTTCGCGGCGCCAGCGCCGTGGCGCTATGGTCAAACCCATTGCATTGCCTGACTGTGGAGTGGACTATAGGGCCGTCGTGGTGACCCCGATACTGACACCTTTCGATACCTCTATAACTTTTAGTTAACCCTGATGACGCCCTCACTCAACTCGATCATGTCCCGTTTGCACATCAAGCAATTGCGCTTGTTGATAGCCCTTGATGAGCACGGATCCTTGCTGGGCGCGGCCAAGCAGGTGGCCCTGACCCAGCCCGGCGCGAGCAAGGCGCTGCAGGAAATCGAAACCACCTTCGGCACTTCGCTGTTCACCCGCACTAACCGCGGGCTTGAGCCAAACGATGCCGGGCGCTCGGTGATTCGTTACGCGCGGTTGATCCAGACCGATCTTGCGCACCTGCGCGAAGAGATCATCGGCATCATGAGCGGCGAGGGCGGGCGGGTGTCGGTGGGCACCATCATGGGCGCCGTGCCGCTGCTGACCACGGCGATCAGCCGGGTGATCGCCGACAACCCGAAAATGTCCGTGGAGATCGTCGAAGACACCAGCGCCGCACTGCTGGGCCAGCTCGATGCCGGACGACTGGACCTGGCGATCTGTCGCACCACCATCAGCACCACACCCTATCTGTATGAGAGCGCGACTTTCGTCGAGGAAACCCTGGCGGTGATCGCCAGCACCCAGCATCCATTCGCCTATGCCAGGAGGCTGACCTTGAAGGATCTGGTGGATTATCGCTGGGTGGTCTACCGCGCCAACATGCCCATGCGCCTGCTGCTGGAACGGGAATTCCACGAAGCCAACCTGCGCTTTCCGGTGCACTTGCTGGAAACCACGTCGGCCTTTGCCACGCTGTCGTTGTTGCAGGAGAACCCGACGCTGGTGGCGCTGGTCTCCACCGACGTGGCGAATTTCTGTTCCGGCAACGGCTTCACCACCACGCTGCCGCTGGCCATTACCTCGCGCAGCGAGCCGTATGAGCTGGTTTCGCGCAAAGGCGTACCGGATTCACCGGCGGCCAGACTGCTGCGCCAGGCGTTGTTGAACCCAACCTGATCCGCTGCTTTTTGCTTCTGCTGAGCCTTTGCTCAGCGAGAGTGCGGCGCTAGAGTCAGACGCGCATTCCAGGGGACTTCAGGCCATGTACAGCGCGCTGGACATACCGGGCGGCGCTCGGCAGTTTCACGACCGGATCTATGCCGCCGAGATCATTCGCGTCACTGACTTGCCGACCATGGCGGCGCTGGTGGCGGTCGCCCGTGAGTTGCTCGAAGAGGCGCTGCATCCGTGGTCGCCGCCAGCGATTCATCGTCACCTGAGCCACAGCGAGCAGACCGTACGTTTTTCCCGGTGCCAGAACGCTTTCGCCAGCTCTGCCGAAGTCCAGCGGCGCTGGCAGGCGGTCGTCCAGAGCATCGGGATTGACCTGGATGCCCTGGCTTGCGATCGCTTGCACCTGCGTTTTCAGCCGCACCGTGAGCCGCAGAACGTCGTGCCACGCGCCCGCACCACGGCCACCATCGCCTTTCACCGCGACACCTGGGGCTCGAATCTGTATGCCCAGACCAATTGGTGGGCACCGATTTATCCGATCACCACGGGGCGCACCTTCGCCTTGTATCCGGCGTTGTGGCAGCGACCGCTGCTCAATTCCAGTGCGGATTTCGACATGCAGGCGATTTTGCAACGCTCCCATCGCGACGGTCGCAACGCGGTGGATGCCGACGAGGCCATCCCGCATCTGCTGGAGGCGATCGATCCGCAGCAGGGCATTGCCGTCGATATCGCACCGGGCAGCCTGATTGCCTTTTCCGGCGCACATGCCCATGTCGGCGTCGGCAACAGCACTGGATTGACGCGGATCTCCTTCGAAACCCGCTCGATTCTGATCGACGATCTGCGGACCGGGTTGGGGGCGCCCAATGTCGACGGCCGTGCGCCGTGGATGACGCCGGGGCTGTTTCGGCGTTTGAGCGATGCCAGGCGCCTGAACGAAATCCTCGGTTGCGGATTTATCGAGCCCTATATCCGGCCCTGAAGCCATTGAATCCCTTGTGGGAGCGAGCCTGCTCGCGAAGAGGGCGTTTCAGTCGACATCAATGTTGTCTGATGCATCGCATTCGCGAGCAGGCTCGCTCCTACGAGGGGGCTGGCGAGGCATCAAATCGCCTGTTCAATTCAAACCGGGATAGCCGTTTGTCAGGCGTATCGGTATGCTCAGCGCGCTGCTTTAATGCCAATGATTAACAACCACAGTGATGTTATGAGCCAATCTGAATCGCGTGCGAATGTTCTAGCGCTTTATCCGGAAGACTCCCGCGAGGCGGCGGCGCTGCTCAAGCAAGCCGTTCCCCTGATGGTTCGCCACAATATCCCGCCCAATCCGGTGCATTACGCGCTGTGGTACACCTACAGCAAAGGCCAGGAACCGGAACTCAATCGCCATCTGGACCGGGTCGTCAGAGACTTCGACGGTTGCCCGCCGGAGTCCGCGACCCGGTTGTTTCGCGAGTACATCATCCGTGACGAGCTGGAAGATGCCCGCGCGGAGCAGCAACAGGTCATCACGCTGGTCGATGGCATGGAGCGCGATGTGTCGCGCAGCGTCAGGGGCAGTGTCAATTTCCAGAATCGACTCGGGGAGTGCCTGGAGATGCTTGAGGAACCGGTCAGCGATCGCTTGCCGGGCATCTTGAACGAACTGCAGCAGAGCACCCGGCTGATGCAGCGTCAGCAGGAGCAGTTCCTTTCCCAACTGCACTCGGCGCAAAACGAGATCAAGACGTTGCGCGACAAACTCGAGCGTGCGCAACAAGCGGCGACGCTGGATGGCTTGACCGAGCTGCTGAACCGGACGGCATTCACCCGCATGCTGGAGCAGGCGTTGGCCAGGGGCACCGCACGTGTGGCGCTGGTGATGCTGGACATCGATCACTTCAAGCAATTCAACGATCAATACGGCCACCCGTTGGGCGACCGGGTATTGCAGCATGTCGGTCAGGTGTTGCGCGGTGCGCTGGCGCCCAACGCCTTTGCCGCGCGTTACGGCGGCGAAGAGTTCTGCGTGGTGCTCGAAGACTGCGCTGATCTTGACCACGCCTGTGCCTTCGCCGAGCTGTTGCGCCTGAAGGTCCAGTCGTTGCGGATCAAGGCGCGGGGCACCGACACCGTACTGGACACCATCACTGCGTCCTTCGGCGTGGCCTTCGTGCGACCCGGCGACAACCTGGAAAGCCTGCTGACCCGTGCTGATGACGGGTTGTACCAGGCCAAGCGTGATGGGCGGAACCGGGTGTGTGCCATGCAGAACACCCCGGCAACCGCGTTCTCCTGACCTGACCCGATTACCTGTGGGAGCGAGCCTGCTCGCGAAAGCGGCCTGGCATCCGCCATCGTTGGTGACTGATACGACCCCTTCGCGAGCAGGCTCGCTCCCACATATCGGTTACTGACCCTCCACGCTACGCGGCAATCCCAGGGGATTGAGCTCACGCAGTGCTTGCGGCAGCAACGCATCCGGGAAGCCCTGGTACGTCACCGGGCGCAGGAAGCGTTCGATGGAGGTCATGCCCACCGAGGTGAAGCGGCTGTCCGACGAAGCCGGGAACGGTCCGCCATGGATAGTCGCGAAAGAAACCTCCTGTGGATGGGCGAAGGCGTTGACCACGATCCGTCCGGTGCGCCGCTCCAGCACCGGCAACAAGCGCCGGGCCAGTTCCATGTCTCCTTCCTCCAGATGCAGCGTCGCGCTGAGCTGACCGCGAAGCGAGCGGGCGACCGCAAACATCTCGGCTTCATCCTTGACCTTCACCAGCAATGCCGCCGGCCCGAAGACTTCATGGGCCAATGCTTTCTCGGCCAGGAAACGCTGGCCGTCGACTTCAAGCAATGCTGATCGCCCATCAAGGTCGGCATGGGCCACCGAGCCGATGGCAACCAGGGTTGCACCGGCGCTTTGCAACTGGTCGAGGCCACTGAGGTAAGCCCCGTGAATCCCGGGCGTCAGCATCGGCCGCGCCGGTGCATCGGTCACCCGCTTGACCATGGCGGTGCGCAATGCCTCGAAGCCCGGGCCTTCGACCGCGATCAGGATCGCCGGCTTGAGGCAGGCCTGGCCAACATTGACCAGCATGCGCTCGACAAAGCCGTCACCGATCTGCGCGCCTCGTGCGGCGAGTGCCTGAGGCAGGATGAACGTCGGGTTGACGCTGGTCATCTCGGTAAACACCGGGATCGGGTCAGGGCGCAGTTGCGCGCGGCGATAAAGCGCCATGCCGCCCTGTTCGGAACCGGTGAAGGTCACGGACTTGATCAACGGATGGTCGACCAGGGCTTCGCCAATGGCGTTGCCGCCGCCACGCACCATCGAGAACACGCCTTCCGGCAAGCCGCTTTCCTGCACGGCCTTGAGGATGGCGCGGGCCTGGATTTCCGAGGAACCCGGGTGAGCGTTATGGGCCTTGACGATGACCGTTGCGCCCGCTGCCAGTGCCGAGGCGGTATCGCCCCCGGCCACCGAGTAGCTGATGGGGAAGTTGCTCGCCCCGAAAACGGCCACCGGGCCAATGGCGATTTTCTGCAGGCGGTGATCCATGCGCGGGCGTGGCTGGCGATCGGGCTGGGCGGGATCGATGGCCAGATGCAGAAAACGTCCTTTGCGAACGACATCGGCGAACTGACGGAACTGGGTGGCGGCCCTGGCGACTTCGCCCAAAAACTGGGCCTCGGGCAAACCGGTTTCCAGCGCCGTGCGTGCCGCCAGTTCCTGGCTCACGGCCTCGAGATTGTCGGCGATGCGCTCAAGGAACGCCGAACGCTCGGCGAGCGAGGTATGGCTGTAATGGTCGAATGCCTCGTCGGCAAGGTACGCCGCCAGGTCGACATCGGCGATGCCGCCGAAGGCGAAATCCGGTTCGATACACTGGTTGGAGGCGGGGTTGAGCGCCTTCATGGTGCCTTCGCTGGCAGGGACTTCACGGTTGCCGATCAGGAGGTTTCCAGTCAATTTCATGTTTGAACTCACTGCTTCAGGGTGGCGATGAGTTGCTCGCTCGTCACAATCGAATGGGCGAAAGTAGGACCGTTCAACTCATGGGCGGCGTGCATCATTTCCGGCTTGAACGCGGCGGTGGCGTCGCCCACCAGGGTGACGTGATAGCCCAGTTCCTGGGCGTAACGGGCGGTGGCTTCGATGCAGGTATTGGCCAGCAGACCGACGATGATCACGTGGGTGATGCCTTTTTGCTTGAGGCGAAAATCCAGGTCGGTGTTGGCAAAACCGCTCGAGCCCCAATGCTCCGAGGCGATGATGTCGCCTTCCTTCGGTGCGAAATCGGGGTGCCATTCGCCACCCCATTCGCCACGGGCGAAGTGGTGCATGTGTTGGATCTTGCATTGGGAAGGACTTGGGTGATCCCAGTTTTCGTAGTCGCCTTTTTCCCAGCGACGGTGCGGTACGATGACCACCTGAATGTCCAGGGCGCGAACAGTCCGGTCCAGGGCTCGCAGGTTATCGAGCAGGTCGACCTGCTCTGCGATCGGCTTGATCAAGGGAAAGACCCGGCCACCTTCGGACAGGAAATCGTTGTAGGGATCGACCAGCAGGTAGGCGGTGCGATCCAGCGGGTAGGCAGCGTTCGACATGACGAATTCTCCAGAGAGGTTGGCTGACCTGTGCCAAGGGCTTGCCCCGGCATGGTGTAGATATGATAATCATAGTTACTGTGAAAGAGGCAAGCCTGCATGGCCGTAAAAAAGAGTAGTCCTGAAACTTTGTGCCCGATTGCACGGGCCGAGGACATCGTCGGAGATCGATGGACGGTGTTGGTGTTGCGCGAGTTGTTCATGCGCAACCATCGATACGACGAGATCCAGGCGCAGACCGGAGGTACGCCGCAGATGGTCGCTGCGCGCTTGAAAAGTCTGGAGTCGGACGGGATGGTCGAGCGTCGCCCCTACAATGAACGGCCGCTGCGTTACGAATATCACCTGAGCGCCAAGGGCGAGGCGTTTTACTCGGTGGTGCTGGCCCTGCGTGCCTGGGGAGAAACCTGGTGCAAATCAGAGAATGAAGAGTTGGCGGTGCGTTATACCCACCGCCGCTGTGGTCATCTCGCCGGTTTGGGGCCGCTTTGCGAGCATTGTGGAGAGTTGCTACGCCGTGAAGAACTGATCAGCGAGCCTTCGGCGGCCTATGTCCAGGAGCGACAGGCACGGCGTGAAGCGTTCAAGGGGCATCGTGGGGCGGAGTCTGTGGCTGCAGGTGAAAAACTCGCGAATTAACGATCGAACGCGTTCCCCCTGTGGGAGCGAGCCTGCTCGCGAAGGACGCCAACGATAACGCGTCCAGCCTGAATGATCGCGGTGTCCTGTGGTTTTTCGCGAGCAGGCTCGCTCCCACAGAGAGGAAGGTATCAACTATTCGTTCGAATAATAGTGACCATCACCCATCACAAGTTCTGTTGTCTGCGACAAACAAGGAAAATCGCGCCTACCTAAAACGCTTCTCCAGGAATTGGCGCGATGAACATGATTTCCCGACTGGCTATTGCCGCCTCCTTGCTGTTGTCGGGCTGTGCTTCTACCCCTAACGACCCGACCCTGACCTTGCAGACGAAAAAGGCGCCTGCGGATTACGCGCAATGCGTGTTGCCGAAACTGCAGGAAGATTCGCTGCACGCGACGGTCTCGGAAACCCAGCGCAGCTATCGCATTGTAGTGGCGAGCAAGGTCACGGCGAACGATGTGCTCGAGGCTTACAAAACGTCAGAGGGCGGCAAGGTGTACTTGTACGAACGCGCGCTGCTGGCATCGACGTTCGGGGCTTCCTCACTGGAGCGTGCTGCGCAGGCATGCCTTTGAGAGCGACAATAAACCTGTGGCGAGGGAGCTTGCTCCCGTTGGGCGCGAAGCGACCTGAAAAACGGGTCTGCTGCGCAGTCCTGCGGGAGCAAGCTCCCTCGCCACAAGGGCCGTGTCAGAAGTGTCTACGCAGCGTTTGATACCCCATTTTCTCCAGCCATTTTCTTGATTGAACACCTGTTCATTTCGGTTGCATCGAGGCCCTGCCCATCGATATAGTGGCAAAATAATATCAACTATAAATCACTTGCCAGCAGGGCGGCTGCACTCACATTTTTGCGCGGGCTGTGCTGGCTGACGTATCGCTCATTCGAGAATGCTCATGCCTAATCGCTCACTGCACTTCAAGCTGTTCTGGACAGCGCTGACTGGAACTGTCGTCGTCATGGCGCTGCTGCTGGGTTCCATCGCCTACATCGCCTATGGCTCCTCCGTCAAAGAAACCTTTGCGCTGGTCGATACCATCGTCAAGGCCAATGCCAAGGAAGTAGAAGTCGAACTCGGTACCGGTTACACCGTGGCCGAATCCCTGGCCAGTGTCGCCACGGCGATGCAGCAACAGCAGGTCGATCGCAAGACCGCCGATGCCATGACCCGCCAGCTGTTCGAAGCCAATTCCAAGCTGCTGGGCCTTGGGCAGTACTGGGAGCCAAACGCATTCGATGGCAAGGACAGTGAGTTCGTCAACCAGCCCAATCATGACGCCACGGGCCGTTATCTGACCTACTGGAACCGTGCCAGTGGCACAGTGAAGTCCGAGGCGTTGAGCGGTTACATCCCGGAAAATGCCGACAACCAGTATTACTACCGGCCACTGCATACACGCCAGCCATGGGCGTCCGAACCCTATGTCTACAGCATTGGCAGTGGTCAGCAGATCATGCTGGTGTCGATCATGGTGCCGCTGTTGCAGGGTGGCAAGGCGGTGGGCGTGGCAGGGGTCGATATCCCGCTGGAAAGCATCAACCGTCAGCTCTCGACCATCGATGCCTACAAAGGCTACGGCGCGCTGGTTTCCAGCGACGGCCTGTACGCCAGTCATCCTGATGCCAAGCGCCTGAGCCAGCCGGCCGATGAATTGCCGGCCGCCGCCAAGGATGCGATCAAGGCGGGCAAGCCCTACAGTTTCGAACACGATGGCTGGGGCTATGTGCTGCAACCGGTGCGTATCGGCAAGGCGCCGAACAACTGGGCGTTGATGGTGGCTTACCCGCTGGCCGAGGCCATGGCGGGCATCAATCATTTCCTCTATACCGCCGTGGTCATCGGCCTGGTGGCGTTGCTGGTGTTGGCCATTGTGCTGTGGCACCTGCTGGCGTGGCAGATTCGTCCACTGTCGGGGCTGACGGTCGGCATTCAGGCCTGGGGTGGCGAGTTGGGGCTGCGTTTCGAACAACGCAGTGGCGATGAAACCGGCAAGTTGGCCGGCGCGTTCAACCAATTCATCCAGCGCCTGGGCGATCTGGTGGGTTCGATTCGCCACAGCAGCACGGCACTGATGCAGATCTCCAATCACCTGGGCGATACCACTCAGGCCGTGGCCGAACGGGCGACTTCACAGCACACCGCCACCGAAGAGATGGCCAGCGGCGTCACCGCGCTGGCGCATTCGGTGACCGAGATGTCCCAGCAGGCTGAAGACGTGGAGCAACTGGCGCGCAACACCGAGGTGCTGACCACCAACATTTCCACCGACATGAGCCAGACCCTGGCCGGCATCACGCACATCGACCAGACCATGGACGTGGTTGCCGGCGCGGTGGGCGACCTGGAAAAACGCTCGCAGCAGATAGCAGGGATCATCGCGGTGATTCGCAGCATCGCCGACCAGACCAATCTGTTGGCCCTCAACGCGGCCATCGAAGCGGCGCGGGCAGGGGAGCAGGGGCGTGGTTTTGCCGTGGTGGCCGATGAAGTCCGGCAACTGGCCGAACGCACCAGTCGCTCGACCGGTGAAATCGGCGAGATGATCGGCGCCATCGGTTCGGACGTGCGCAACACCGTGGCCAACGTCCAGCAGGTCGGCGAAGCGGTGCGTCAGGGCGTGGTGCAACTGACCACTTCGGCCCAAGGTGTGGATCAGATCCGCCAGCATGCCCAGGATATCCTGACGCGCATCAGCGAAGTGGCGCGTCAGACCCAAAGCCAGGCGGCCACCGGTGAGCAACTGTCTGTGGCGATCCAGGGCGTCAGCCGCATCTCCGAACAGAACGATCATGCGATCCGTAGCCTGCTCGAGCAATCGGTGCGACTGCGCGATCAGGCCGGCTCGCTGAGCCAGCAACTGACGCAATTCAGGGATTGAAACTGATTTTCCCTTTGGGGAGCCAGCCTGCTCGCAAGGTGTCGGCACATTCAGTATTTGATGTGACTGACACACCGCCTTCGCGAGCAGGCTCGCTCCCACACTTGATCTTCAGTGCACACAAAAACCAGATACGGCGGA
>NZ_JBSVWS010000049.1:0-31869 GCF_054071155.1 Pseudomonas sp. SDO5532_S415
GGGTTTTCGGTCGGTCACATGATATGTGTACAACACCGGTCCCTGTGGGAGCGAGCCTGCTCGCGAAGCTTTTGCTTTAGATGTTGGCGACTTTCTGCCAGACCTTCGGTTTGAAGAACAGCGTCTCACCCTTGGCCAAGCCGATCAGGCTGTCGTGATCCTTCACCACTTCGGCTTCGATCAAATCGCTCTGCCCTTCGACTTTCAGCGTCACCCGCGTGGTCGCGCCCAGCGGCCGGATATCCCGCACTTCAGCCGCATGGTGATCTTCCAGCTCATGCCGCGACAACGACACTTCGTGCGGACGGAACAGCACGTGATTGTCTTCGCCCAGATGCAGGCGGTTCGAATCACCGAGGAAGTGATAGACGAAATCGCTGGCCGGGTTTTCATAGACGTCGCCCGGCGAGCCGATCTGCTCGATCACGCCCTTGTTCATCACCACGATACGGTCGGCGACTTCCATCGCTTCTTCCTGGTCGTGAGTCACGAATACCGAGGTCAGGTTGATATCTTCGTGCAGGCGGGCCAGCCAGCGGCGCAGCTCCTTGCGGACCTTGGCATCGAGGGCGCCGAAGGGTTCGTCGAGCAGCAGCACTTTCGGCTCCACCGCCAGGGCGCGGGCCAGGGCGATACGCTGGCGCTGGCCACCGGAAAGTTGTTCCGGGTAGCGATCCGACAGCCAGTCCAGCTGCACCATGTTCAGCAATTCGTGGACCTTGGTCGCGATCTGGCTTTCGGTCGGGCGCTGGTTCTTCGGCTTCATCCGCAGGCCGAACGCGACGTTGTCGAACACCGTCATGTGACGGAACAAGGCGTAGTGCTGGAACACGAAACCGACGTTGCGATCACGCACATCGTGGCCGGACACGTCTTCGCCGTGGAACACGATGTTGCCCTGATCCGGGGTTTCCAGGCCGGCGATGATCCGCAACAGGGTGGTCTTGCCACAGCCGGACGGCCCCAGCAGCGCCACCAGCTCACCGCTTTGAATGTCCAGGCTGATGTCATTGAGCGCCTTGAACGCATTGAAATTCTTGCTGACGTTACGCACTTCGATCGACATGAATTCATTCCTCCGCGGCGCTGGCGCGCAGGCGGTTAATACGGTTTTCGCTCCACTGCTTGAGCAGCAGGATGAAGAGCGCCAGGATCAGCAACAGGCTCGCAACGGCGAACGCGGCCACGTGGTTGTATTCGTTGTAGAGGATCTCGACGTGCAACGGCAAGGTGTTGGTTACCCCGCGAATGTGCCCGGAAACCACCGATACCGCACCGAACTCACCCATGGCCCGCGCGGTGCACAACACCACGCCGTAGATCAGGCCCCATTTGATGTTGGGCACGGTGACATGCCAGAACATCTGCCAGCCATTGGCCCCCAGCAGGCGCGCGGCCTCTTCTTCCTGGGTGCCCTGCTCCTGCATCAGCGGGATCAGCTCCCGAGCCACGAACGGCACGGTAACGAAGATCGTCGCCAGGACGATGCCCGGCAAGGCGAAGACGATCTGGATATCGTGATCCTGCAACCACGGCCCGAAGAGGCCCTGGGCACCGAACATCAGCACATAGACCAGACCGGCGATTACCGGCGATACCGAAAACGGCAGGTCGATCAGGGTCACCAGCATGCTTTTGCCGCGGAAGGAGTATTTGCTCACGCACCAGGCAGCGCTGACGCCGAACACCAGGTTCAGCGGCACCGAAATCAGCACGGCGATCACCGTGAGTTTCAAGGCCGACAAGGCGTCCGGCTCAAAGATCGCGGTGAAAAACGCACCCAGCCCGTTCTTCAAACCCTGGGACACCACGATAAACAGCGGCAGCAGCAGGAACAGCGCAAAAATCAGCCAGCCAAGGCCGATCAGGATGCGTCGCGCCGAGGCGCTGCCACGGCGGGCGGCGTTGGCCGAGGAAGCGGCAGCAATAGACGATTGGGACATGTTCTGCGCCTCCTTATGGGGTTTCGATGCGCCGCTGCAGCAAGTTGATCAGCAGCAACAGGATGAAAGAAACCACCAGCATCAATACACCAATGGAGGTAGCGCCGGTGTAATCGTACTGGTCTAGCTTGACCATGATCAGCAGCGGCAGGATCTCGGTTTTCATCGGCATGTTGCCGGCGATGAAAATCACCGAACCGTACTCGCCGACCCCACGGGCAAAAGCCAGGGCAAAACCCGTCAACCAGGCTGGCAACAGCGCCGGTACCAGGATATGGCGGAAAACCTGCAAGGGTTTCGCACCCAGGCACGCCGCCGCTTCTTCCACTTCCCGTGGAATATCAGCCAATACTGGCTGTACGGTACGTACTACGAATGGAAGTGTTACAAAAGTGAGGGCAAGGGTGATGCCCAGGGGGGTGTAGGCGATCTTGAAACCCAGGTCCGCTGCAAACTGACCGACCAGACCGGTGGGGGTATACAGCGCGGTCAGCGCGATACCGGCCACGGCGGTGGGCAATGCGAAAGGCAAGTCGATCATTGCATCGATGACTTTGCGTCCAGGGAAGGTATAGCGCACCAGCACCCACGCCAGCAGCGTGCCGATGATGCCGTTGATGATCGCGGCATACAGCGCGGTGCCGAAGCTCAGCTTCAACGCCGCCAGCACCCGTGGCGCCGAGATGATTGCCCAGAACTGATCCCAGGTGAGTTGAGCGGCATGCACGAACATCGCCGCCAGTGGTATGAGCACAATCAGGCTGAGGTACACCAAGGTGTAGCCCAGCGTCAGCCCGAAGCCGGGTATGACGGGGGAGATACGACGCGACATAAAAGTCCTTGGTTAAAAATTTGTTCTGCCAAGTGCCATCATGTGAGAGCGAGCCTGCTCGCGAAGGGGGAGTACCAGTCAACATCCCTGTCGCCTGAAATACCGCCTTCGCGAGCAGGCTCGCTCCCACACGCTATACCTTAGCCAATTGACATCAGGATTACTGCGCCTGGTAGATCTGGTCGAATACGCCGCCGTCGTTAAAGAATTTCGGCTGCGCGGTTTTCCAGCCGCCGAAGTCTTTGTCGATGGTCACCAGATCCAGTTTCGGGAACTGCCGGGCGTACTTGGCGGCGACATCCTTGTCACGTGGACGATAGAAGTTTTTCGCCGCGATTTCCTGGCCCGCCGGGCTGTAAAGGTGCTTGAGGTACGCTTCGGCGATCTCGGTGTTGCCCTTTTTCTCGGCGTTCTTGTCGACCACGGCCACCGGTGGTTCGGCGAGGATCGACAGCGAAGGCACGACGATGTCGAACTTGTCGGCGCCGCCATCTTCTTTCAGCGCCAGAAATGCTTCGTTTTCCCAGGCCAGCAGCACGTCGCCCTGACCGTTGTTGACGAAGGTGATGGTCGAACCGCGAGCACCGGTGTCCAGCACAGGCACATGCTTGAACAGGGTTTGCACGTATTCCTTGGCCTTGGCTTCGTCACCGCCGTTGGCTTTGAGGCCATAGGCCCAGGCTGCGAGGAAGTTCCAGCGTGCCCCGCCGGAGGTTTTCGGGTTCGGGGTGATCACCGAGACATCGTTTTTGACCAGATCGCCCCAGTCCTTGATGCCTTTGGGGTTGCCCTTGCGCACCAGGAACACGATGGTCGAGGTGTAAGGCGTGCTCGCTTCCGGCAAGCGTTTTTGCCAATCGGCCGGCAGCGATTTGCCGAGCTTGGCGATTTCGTCGATATCACCGGCCAGGGCCAGGGTCACCACGTCGGCACGCAGGCCATCGATCACCGCACGCCCCTGCTTGCCCGAACCACCGTGGGATTGCTGGATTTTCACGGTGTCGCCGGGATTGCTTTTCTTCCAGAAATTGACGAATTCAGCGTTGTAATCCTGGTACAGCTCACGAGTCGGGTCGTATGACACGTTGAGCAGCTCGTAATCCTTGGCAACCGCGGTACCGGCAAACAGGGCACTGGCCAGGGCGGCCAAAGCGAAATGGCGAATCGACGACATGGTGAAAGCTCCTGGAATTCTTGAGTGTTGGCTTTTCTTATGGAGGTGCTGGAATGGGGTTGCCGGTTACGCGGTTTCGCTTCAGCTCGGTTTGTTGCCCGGCTGCTGCAAGCGGAATTTTTCCTTGCGCTCGATCTGAACCACCTGGGCGTTATGGACGGTGATTTCCACAGCGCCGAAACGCAGGTCGCGCAGGGCGCTCTGGATTTCACGCAGAATGGTTGCTTCGTCCTGGCCGTCAACGCTACGTAGAGATGCGCTCATGGTGCTGCTCCTTCGACTGAGAGGTTGCCTGGCAGTGGCGGCACTGCTTGCGGCGTGGAACCAATAGTAGAGAGGCACGGATATTCTTAAAAAGACTATTTAAGAATGTTTATATAACCATAAGACATTATTTGACGGGACAAGGGTTTGCGGGGAATTAGCTCACTCTTTAAGCCAATAGATATCCCTGTGGCGAGGGAGCTTGCTCCCGCTCGAGTGCGAAGCGCTCGCTATTGGGGCGGCTGCGCCACCCAACGGGAGCAAGCTCCCTCGCCACAAAAAGCAGATCAAGCACTCAAGGATTTACCGGCGCATGCAGCCAATCCAGCTGCCCGGCCGGCACCGGCCGCCCAAACCAGTACCCCTGCCCCAGATCACTGCCGTGCTTGAGCAGGAACGCCGCCTGCTCAAGCTGCTCGATCCCCTCCGCATGCACCTGCATTCCCATGCTCTGCGCCAGGGCGATGATCACCCGCACGATGGCGGCGTCGTCTTCGTCCCACGGCAACCCGGCGACAAAACCCTGATCGATCTTGAGCTTCTGCACCGGCAAGCGCTTGAGCCGTAGCAGTGATGAATAGCCCGTGCCGAAATCGTCGATGGCCAGCCGCACTCCCAACTCACGCAGGCGATGCATCTGCTCCAGCGCGACTTCCGGGTCCTCCATCACCGCGCTTTCCGTGACTTCCAACTCCAGGCAGGCCGGGTCCAGCCCGGTTTCGTGCAGCACTTGCGCCACTTGCTGGTACAGGTCGTGGCGGGCAAACAGCCGCGAAGACACATTCACCGCAACAAACGACAACACCACGCCGGCCTGCTGCCAGAGGCACATTTGCCGGCAGGCCTGCTGCATCACCCAAGCGTCGATTTCGGCGATCAGACCAGTCCGCTCGGCGACGGGAATGAATTCTGCCGGCGACACCAAACCGCGTTGTGGATGCTCCCAACGCACAAGCGCTTCGACGCCGATCAACCGACCGGTCCGAAGGTCGTGAACCGGTTGGTAAAAAACGCGCAATTGCTGCTGATCCAGCGCACGGCGCAATTCGAAGGCTGTCTCGACCCGCTGCCGTGCATGGACGGTCAACTCTTCGGTGTAGAGTGCATAGCCATTGCGGCCAGCGCTTTTGGCCTTGAACAGCGCCGAATCGGCATTGCGCAACAATTGTTCGGCGCTCAAGGCATCGCCGGGGAACAGGCTGATACCGATGCTGGTGTTGATAAACAGCGGATGCCCTTCAATCGGGAACGGCTCCTTGAGGCCATCAATGATTCGCTCGGCCAGCGCCGCCGCCTGCACCAAGTGCGGGCAGCTTTCGGCCAGCACGGCGAACTCGTCGCCTCCCAGCCGAGCCAGGGTAATGCCGGCTCCGAACATGGCCCTCAAGCGCTCAGCCACCGCCTTTAACAACTGGTCACCCATGGTGTGCCCAAGGCTGTCGTTGATCATCTTGAAATGATCCAGATCGATCAACAGCAATGCGCAACCGCGCTTGTGAATCTGCGCCGAAGCCAAGGCCTGCCCGGCACGGTCGGTGAACAGCAGGCGGTTGGGCAAGTCAGTCAGCGGATCGTGGTGTGCCAGGTGCATCAGTTCGTGCTCGGACTTCTTGATCGCGCTGATGTCGGAAAACACCGCAACATAGTGGCTGCGCCGCCCCAATTCATCATGAATGACGCGGATGGTTTGCCATTGCGGGTAGATGTCGCCGCTTTTGCGTCGGTTCCAGATCTCGCCGCTCCACTCACCGGCGCTATCGAGCGACGCGAACATCGCCTGGTAGAAATCTGCCGGATGACGGCCGGATTTGAACAGACTGGGGCGCTGCCCCATGACTTCTTCGGTTTGATAGCCGGTAATCTCCATGAAGGCGCGGTTGACGTGCACGATCAATCCGTCACGGTTGGTCACCAGCACGCCTTCGCGGGTGCAATCAAATACGGCCGCCGCTTGCTGCAAACGCTCACGGTCTTCGCTGCGCTCGCGCAATTGGGCGCCAATACCCGGACAACGCAGTCGTCGCGTTCGGGCAACGAAGATCAACCCGCCGCTGATCGCTACCCAGACATAACCGTTGATCAGTTGCCATCGCACCAGCTCAACCGAGCTATCGAAGAAACTGTTCAATAAATAGCCACTCAGCTGTAGCCAGACCACGGAAAGCAACAGGTAAAGCAGCGCTGCGCGCACGGCATCGCGATAGCTGGCAGACATAAGACTGTCCATGTCCCTACAAAAAAGCCGGGATTATAAGTTAAAGACACATCCAGCCACTCTTATCTGAAAGGGCGACTGGTTTTCTCTGTGGGCTTGGTGATAATGCAACGGCTGTTTTTTCTTTATCGAGGGCCCTACAGGCTATGTGGTACGAAGGTTTTCTCGGCTTGTCGCCCTGGTCACTGGTGGCAGTCACCTTACTGATGACCCACGTGACGATCGTCGCCGTCACGGTCTATCTGCACCGCTATTCAGCCCACCGCTCTTTGGAGCTGAATGCCGGCCTGAAACATTTCTTTCGCTTCTGGCTGTGGCTGACCACGGCACAGAACACCCGTGAGTGGACGGCCATTCACCGCAAGCATCACGCCAAATGCGAAACCGTCGATGACCCGCACAGCCCGGTCATCAAGGGCTTGTCCACGGTTCTGCGCAAAGGTGCCGAGCTGTACCGCGCCGAAGCGGAAAACCCCGAGACCTTGCGCATCTACGGCAAAAACTGCCCCGAAGACTGGATCGAGCGCAACCTCTACAGCCGCTACCCGCTGCTGGGTGTGGCGATCATGGGCGTCATCGACCTGCTGCTGTTCGGTACCATCGGCATCACCATCTGGGCCATCCAGATGATGTGGATTCCGGTCTGGGCCGCAGGCGTAGTGAACGGCCTGGGCCATGCCATCGGCTACCGCAACTTCGAGTGCCGCGATGCGGCGACCAATCTGGTGCCCTGGGGCATCCTGATCGGCGGTGAAGAACTGCATAACAACCATCACACCTACCCTAACTCGGCCAAACTGTCGGTGAAGAAGTGGGAATTCGATCTGGGCTGGGCCTGGATTCAAGTGTTCAGCTTCCTGCGCCTGGCCAAGGTTCAGCGCGTCGCGCCGATTGCCCACCGTGTCGAAGGCAAGGGCAACCTGGACATGGACACTGCCATGGCCATCCTCAACAATCGCTTCCAGATCATGGCCCAGTACCGCAAATTGGTGATCGGTCCGCTGGTCAAGCAAGAGCTGGCCAAGGTCGATCATTCGGTCCGCCACCAGTTCCGTCGCGCCAAGCGTCTGCTGTCGCGGGAAACCAGCCTGCTGGATGACAAACACCACGTACGCATCCAGAACATGCTCGAGCACAGCCAGGCACTGAAGGTAATTTACGAAAAACGCCTGGCCTTGCAGCAGATCTGGGTCAAGACCAGCTCAAATGGTCATGACATGCTGGCCGCCATTAAGGATTGGGTACACGAAGCAGAAGCCAGCGGGATTCAATCCCTGCGCGACTTCGCCGATCAGCTCAAAACCTATTCCCTGCGCCCTGCTGCCTGACGGTGCATAGGCTGTAAAACTGTGGGAGCGAGCCTGCTCGCTCCCACAGTGGTTTGAGACCTTGTTGTAAATACGTCACCCATACCGCCCGGCGGGAGCAAGCTCCCTCGCCACCGAAAGCGGGAACTTCACCTCAAATCGCCCCTCTCAAAGACACTTCGCCATCCAGGCGGGCTTCGTGTTGGCCGCTGTCGAACCTGCGGCACGCCCTTTGAGATTTGTGCCGATGGTCATCAAGAACCTGAAAGACCCTTCTCCACCGCAGTGGCCCGAGGCCGCGCAAACACTTATGGCGCTGATGCACGCCCAAGGTGAAGTGGCGCGCCTGAGCGAACGCGAACAGCTGTTCAGCACCTTGCTGGTGAGCGTCAACGCAGTGCTTTGGGCATTCAACTGGGACACCCGTCAGGTGCTGTACGTCAGCCCCGCCTACGAACGGATCTTCGGCCGCCCCGCCGATCGGCTGCTGGCCGACTACAACCAATGGCGCGACGCCATTTATCCAGACGATCTGGAGTACGCCGAGAGCAGCTTCGCGGACGTGCTGGAAAAAGGCGCCGTCGAAGACCGCGAGTACCGGATCATCGACGCCGACGGCGAGGTCCGCTGGCTCAGCGACAAATGCTTTATCAACCGTCAGGCCGAGCCCGGTCAGCCGGTGATCATTGTCGGCATCGCCGAAGACATCACCGACAAGAAGCTGATGGAAACCGAACTGCAACGCCTGGCCACCACCGATGCCCTGACCCAGAGCAGCAACCGCCGACATTTCTTCGAAGGTGCGCACGAGGAGTTCGAACTGGCACGGCAACGAGGCACACCGCTGTCGTTCCTGATGCTGGACATCGATGACTTCAAGGTGATCAACGACACCTACGGTCACCAGGAAGGTGACAACGTGCTTCAACACATCGCTGACAGCGGTCGCGCGGCATTGCGTCGTGGCGATCTGTTCGGGCGCATTGGTGGCGAAGAATTCGCGGCCGTGTTCCCCGGTTGCACACCGGACATGGCCCTGCAAGTGGCCGAACGGCTGCAACGGGAGATCCAGCGTTTGAGCTTCGACCATGACGGCCAGACATTCGGCATCACCGTCAGCCAGGGGCTGACCAGCCTCACGGCCAAGGATGAAAACATCGAAAGCCTGTTTGCCCGGGCGGATGCGGCGATGTATCAGGCCAAGCGCGATGGGAAGAATCGGATCGTCACGGGCTGACAGGCTAAACACAAACCCACTGTGGGAGCGAGCCTGCTCGCGAAGAGGGACTGACATCCAACCTACATGTTGGCTGATAGGCCGCTTTCGCGGGCAAGCCCGCTCCCACAGCGATTAGCGTGAAACCTATTTTTTGCGCATCCGTATCAACTCCGGCAGCCCGATCTTGAGCAGCCGCGCCGTCCGGCTTTTAGCGAGCTCCTCGATGCCCTCATGCTCGGTCAGGCGCGCCAGTTGCGCCGCCATGTTCATCACCAGCGCTTCACGGGAGTAAACCCCGCCACCGAGCTGGTAGGCCGCCGCAATCAGCTGTCGCAACTCCAGCGGCAAGCGCCAGCGGGTGCGCAACGCCGAACCGTAGGCCGCGCCGAATTCGGCCAGCGCTTCGCCCACTTCCCCCTGATCGTCCAGTTCGCCACCGGCCTGCTTCCATTCCTGCAGGCAACGCAACAACGCCAGGTCGCCAAGGCGATGCAGCATGCCGGCGCAATAGCAGCGCGCCTGGTCCAGATCCAGCAAGCGCGCCAGGGTTCGCGCGTATTCGGCAGTGTGCAGCGACAGGTCCCAATAGCGCTCGGCATAGTCCGCCAGGTACGGATCACTGAGCCGCGCACTGCGCTTGAGGGCCAGGCCAAGAATCAGGTTCATGCTCTGACCGGTGCCCAGTCGGTGCATCGCCTGGGACAGGGTTTGCACCGCGGCGCCATGGTGCTGGGCGGCGCTGTTGGCGGCGGCGATCAGTACGGCGGTGACCTGGGGATCGGTACGGATTTCATCTTCCAGCTTCGACAGATCGAGGCCGTTGGGATTGAGGCTGCGTTTGACCGCCAACTGCACGTCGGTCATCAGCGGCGCACCTTCCGCCCGTTCACGGCGTCGTTCCAGATACACCGACAAGGTCATGCCGTGCGCCAGCGATGGCACCTCGCAGGTGACTTCCTCACCGGCATCGAGCAGCAAATCCTGCAAGCGATGAGTCAGGCTTTCCATGTTCAGGGGTTTGGTCAGATAGGCAGCAGGTGCCAGCGGCAAGGCTTCGCGCACGCTGGCGCTGTCGTTGCGACTGCTCATCAGAATGAAGGGCAGCGGCGGATTGCGTTTGCGCTGGCGGACACTGCGCAACACATTCAGACCATCGACACCGGGCAATTCCCAGTCGACGATCACCAGGTCGTAAGGATTGGTCGCCAGCCACTCCAGCGCCTGCTGGCCGTCGGCACACAAATCCAGTCGCGCATCGCAGCGCACGTTCAGCAGCACTTCCTTGAGCAGATCCCGGGACCAAGGGTCGGCCTCGGCAATCAACACTCTGGGAACGGCGGGTAAATTAACGACAGTCATACAGCTCTCCCTGGCAATACCTAAACCTTAGCGAATGCTGGCCCTTCGATACAGCGCGAATGCGCGGGGAGTATTACGACCGGCATAAAAAAACCCGCCGAAGCGGGTTTTTTGTCGATCAGGTCACACTTGGCGATCAGAGCTCGGAGAAGCACTCTTCGATGATTGCCAGACCTTTGTCCAGTTGCTCGTCCGGCGAAGTCAGCGGTACCAGGACGCGCAGAACGTTGCCGTAGGTGCCGCAGGACAGCAGGATCAGACCCTTGTCGCGAGCCTTGGCCACCACGGACGCTACCGCTGCAGCGTTCGGCTTGTGGCTGTCGCCGTTCTCGAACAGCTCGACCGCGATCATCGCGCCCAGGGCACGGACTTCGCCGATCACCGGGTACTTGGCCTGGATGGCTTTCAGGCCAGTGACCAGACGCTCGCCAACAGCCTTGCAGCGGTCCAGCAGGTGCTCTTCCTCGAACACTTCCATCACGGCCAGGGCCGCGGCGCAAGCGATAGGGCTACCGGCGTAGGTGCCGCCCAGGCCGCCTGGAGCGATGGCGTCCATGTATTCGGCCTTGCCGCACACACCGGCCAGCGGGAAGCCGCCAGCGATGGATTTGGCGAAAGTGGTCAGGTCGGCAGCAACGCCCATCTGTTCCATGGCGAAGAAGGTGCCGGTACGGCCAGCGCCAGTCTGTACTTCGTCAGCGATCAACAGGATGCCGTGCTGGTCGCACAGGGCGCGCAGACGCTTCATGAATTCTTTAGGCGCAACGTAGAAACCACCTTCGCCCTGAACCGGCTCGATGATGATCGCGGCGATGTCTTTCGGCTCGGCGTCGTTCTTGAAGATGCGTTCGATGCTGGCGATCGAATCGTCGATGCTCACGCCGTGCAGTTCGTTCGGGTATAGCGCGCGGAAGATGCCGCCTGGCATCAAGCCCATGCCGGCCGAGTAAGGCACGACTTTACCGGTCAGGCCCAGGGTCATCATGGTGCGACCGTGGTAAGCGCCGGTGAAGGCGATCACACCGGCACGGCCAGTGGCGGCACGGGCGATCTTGATGGAGTTTTCAACGGCTTCGGAACCGGTGGTCACCAGCAGGGTTTTCTTGGCGAAATCACCTGGCACCTTGGCGTTGATTTTTTCGCACACTTCTACGTACGGTTCGTAGGCCAGTACCTGGAAGCATGTGTGGGTCAGCTTGTTCAGCTGCTCGGTCACGGCGGCGATGACTTTCGGGTGTACGTGGCCGGTGTTCAGCACGGCGATACCGCCGGCGAAATCGATGAACTCGCGACCTTCAACGTCGGTCACGGTAGCGTTCTTCGCGGAGTCGGCGAAGATCGGGTGAATCTGGCCAA
This sequence comes from Pseudomonas sp. SDO5532_S415, assembly GCF_054071155.1. Classification (NCBI taxonomy): domain Bacteria; kingdom Pseudomonadati; phylum Pseudomonadota; class Gammaproteobacteria; order Pseudomonadales; family Pseudomonadaceae; genus Pseudomonas; species Pseudomonas sp. SDO5532_S415. Next base: position 11,670 of record NZ_JBSVWS010000049.1, read on the forward strand.
CACCACGTGGAACTGCAGCGGTACGGCGGGCCATCAAATCAGCGTTAGTCTTGCTCATACATTCCTCATTCACCGCTCATCGGGCGGCGTGGTTCAAGGATTAAGCGGCGGGGAACAACAGCGGCAGCATGCGATGATCGACTGCCACAGCGTTCCCGGCCACCGAGAAAATTTCGTTTGAAGCACGCAAAGGGACAGCGCTCTCGTGCCCTTTGCGTTTGAAGCGATGCCTTTTTCCGGGCTTAGATGCCCAGGCAGAGGTATTTGATTTCCAGGTAATCTTCGATGCCGTACTTGGAACCTTCACGGCCCAGGCCCGAGGCCTTGATGCCGCCGAACGGCGCGACTTCGTTGGAGATCAGACCGGTGTTGACGCCGACCATGCCGTATTCCAGGGCTTCAGCCACACGGAACACGCGACCCAGGTCGCGAGCATAGAAGTACGAGGCCAGACCGAACTCGGTGTCGTTGGACATCGCGATCACGTCGGCTTCGTCTTTGAAACGGAACAGTGGCGCCAATGGACCGAAGGTTTCTTCCTTGGCCACGGCAGCGTTATTCGGCACGTTGGTCAGGATGGTCGGCTCGAAGAAGTTGCCTTCCATCGGCTTGCCACCGGCCAGGACGGTCGCGCCTTTGCTCAAGGCGTCGGCGATGTGCTCTTGCACCTTGGCCACGGCTTTTTCGTCGATCAGCGGGCCAGTGGTGGTGCCAGCTTCCAGACCGTTGCCGATCTTCAGCTTGGCGACGGCCACTTTCAGCTTCTCGGCGAATGCATCGTAGACACCGTCCTGAATGTACAGGCGGTTGGCGCAGACGCAGGTCTGGCCGTTGTTGCGGTATTTGGAAATGATCGCGCCTTCGACGGCCTTATCCAGGTCCGCGTCGTCGAACACGATGAACGGCGCGTTGCCGCCCAGTTCCAGGGACACTTTCTTGATGTCCTTGGCGCATTCCGACATCAGCTGGCGACCGATTTCGGTCGAACCGGTGAAGGACAGTTTGCGCACGATCGGGTTGCTGGTCAGCTCGCTGCCGATGTCGCCGGCGCTGCCGGAAACAACGCTGAACACACCGGCAGGAATGCCGGCACGCTGGGCCAGTTCAGCCAGGGCGAACGCCGAGAATGGGGTTTGCGAGGCAGGCTTGAGCACCATGGTGCAACCGGCGGCCAGGGCCGGGCCGGCCTTACGGGTGATCATCGCGGCCGGGAAGTTCCACGGGGTGATGGCAGCGGTCACGCCGATCGGCTGCTTGATCACGATCAGGCGCTTGTCTGGCTGGTGGCCCGGGATCACATCACCGTAGATGCGCTTGGCTTCTTCGGCGAACCACTCGATGAAAGAAGCGGCGTAAACGATTTCACCCTTGGCTTCAGCCAATGGCTTGCCTTGTTCCAGGGTCATCAGGCGAGCCAGGTCGTCCTGGTTCTCGATGATCAGCTCGAACCAGCGACGCAGCTTGGTCGCACGCTCTTTGGCGGTCAGTGCACGCCAGGCCGGCAGCGCCTTGTCAGCGGCTTCGATGGCACGGCGGGTTTCGGCAGCGCCCATTTTCGGCACAGTGCCCAGAATTTCGCCCGTTGCCGGGTTGTTGACCTTGATCGTCTGACCACTGTCCGCATCGACCCACGCGCCATCGATGAAGGCTTGCTGGCGGAACAACTGGGTGTCTTTAAGCTGCATGTCGGCTTTCCTTAACAGCACCGCGGCACGCGCGGAGCAAATTATGATTGTAGAAAGGCGCCTCAATAGGCTGCCGTCAGGGAAATCATTCACCGGGCTGAAGCACAAAATAGCGCACGGATTGGACTCGTGCGGTTCAGCACCCAGACAAGAGCGTTTGAAATCTCAAACGAATCCTAGGATCAAAGGGGGTAAAGGACAATAGGCCGTTCGAAAAAAAGAACGAAAACGCCGCATTTGCCTGTTTTTTCTGATCAACGTAGCAAACGCAGGTTACGCTTGTGAAAACAGCAAGCGATTCAGCAGCATGGACGCCCGCCATGCATATGAGTATCATGGCGCCCGCTTGCACCAGTAGCTCAGCTGGATAGAGTACTGCCCTCCGAAGGCAGGGGTCGTGGGTTCGAATCCCGCCTGGTGCGCCATAGATAGAAACGAGAAAGCCTCAGGCCTGTAGGGTCTGGGGCTTTTTTGTATTTCACAAAAAAACCGCCAAAGCGGTTTTTTGTCATTCCGTCGTCCAATCAAACTCGTCGTACTCATCATCCTCGTCGTCCTCGAACACGTCCTCTTCAAGAACGTCTTCTTCCTCAACGTCACCCTCTTCCGGCTGATTCAGCAGAAAATCCTTACGACTCTCGGTAATCGCGCGCCGAAGTTCTTCGCCCTTTTCCGGGCAGTTGAGCATTTGGGCGATGCGGTCGATTTTTTTTGCCACGGCTTCCTCCAACCCCATCGGCGATGGCTTGATAGTGCGCGCTTTCGGGCGCGGATGCCAAATCGCCGGGGTTGGTAAGGCTCAGTTTTTTTGCAGTGCCTTGAGTCGGGTGGTGAGGTTTTCGTTGGGGAAGCGCTTGTGCAGGTCTGCCAGCAGTTTGTCTGCCGCTTGGGTCTGTCCGGTTTTTTGCAGGCGCAGGACTTCACGCAGTTGTTCATCCAGTGATTTCACCGGTGCCGCTGCGCGCTTGCTGACTTTGGCTTCGTCAGCCATTTCGGCGCTGAAGGATTCACGCTGTGCAGGAGCGGCCAATTCGGCCATGGGCGCTGCGGGTGCGGGCATCGCGCCCGCCGGGGCAGATAACGCACGGACAGTCGCTGGCGGTGCTGATTCGGCTTCCTGTTTGGCAACCGGCGCGGAGGCCTCGGGCGCAGGTGCGAAGTCGTAGCTTGGCACTTGCTCCGGAGTGCGTTGTACCAGCGTCAGCATCAGGGCGACGCCGACGAGGCTGGCGAATGCGACTTGCCAGCGGGGTTGTAGGCAGGCGCGAACCCAGCGTTGCCACAGGCTTGGCTTCGGTGTCGGGGTCTCACGCTGCGCGGCCGCCAGGATGAAAGCATCGAGGTGGGCAGGTGGTTCGCCGCTTCCATGCTTTCGGTAGTGTTCAACGACCTGTTCTTGCGGTGTCGGGCGGGCGTCAGTCATGTCAGTACCTCCTCGGCCAGCAGCCGACGCAGTTTTTGCTGGGCGTAGCGCAAGCGGCTCTTGACCGTTTCCAGCGGTGTTTCGGTGAGGGTGGCGATCTGCGGCAGATCGAGATCGCTGTAGGCGCGTAGCAGGAACACTTCGCGTTGGTCGGCGGGCAACATTTGCAGGGCGGCTTCCAGGCGCTGGTTGTCGCGGCTGAGGCTCAGCAGTTGCTCGGGATCGGATACGCCGTCGGATATCGCGTGAATCTGCTCGTCGTAACTGTCGTGCAGCGGTTGGTGGACTCCGTTTTTTCGCCAGTGATCGATCAAGCGATTGCGAGCGATCTGGTACAGCCAGGTACGAAAAGTCGCTCGGCCTTGTGGCTGACTGCCGCTGCGGATCAGGCTCAGCCAGGTTTCCTGATACACCTCCTCTGCCCGTTCCGCGCTGCCACTGAGTCCCAGCAGAAACCGGTATAACCCCTGACGATGGCGCGCGTACAGAATCTCGAACGCCGCGCTGTCGCCTTGGCGATAACGGGCCAGCAGCGATTCGTCGCTGCTGGCCTCAACGCTGTCTGCAGGTGCGAACAGCTGGCTGATGAACCCCTTGAGTCGGCTCACTATTCAATCCGTCGGTCAGTGGCGGTTGGATTCGACGCTGTAGTGGTGTGCAGGCTCTGCGCCAGCTCCACCAATTGCACGAACTCGCTGCGCAGGCCGAAGCGGTCATCGCCCCGGGCACCACGGGCCAGCGCTTCGGTATCCTTGAGGCTGAACTCGCCGGTGTAGCGGCCGTCCTTGAGTTGTTGGGAAAACGCGGCGACGGCAGCGGCAAATCGAAGATCGTCACTGGCTGGTTTCGCGCTATCCGCGATGGGGCGCTCGATCAGGCGACTATTCCCACCTTCCGGCAGCTGATATCGCACACGCAGCATCGCCAATTCCCCGTTCTTGTCGGAAACCACAGCGCTCGCTTTACCGTAGCGCAACGGCTCCAACCAGCCCTTCTCGCCCGTGGGGACAATTTCGTACAACGCCGTCACCGTATGCCCTGCCCCGATTTCACCGGCATCGACCTTGTCGTTACTGAAATCCTCACGCTTCAACGCGCGGTTTTCATAGCCCAGCAGGCGATATTCACTGACCTGCGCCGGATTGAATTCCACTTGCAGCTTCACGTTTTTCGCCACCACGGCGAGGGTCGAGCCGAGTTGATCCACCAGCACCTTGCGCGCTTCGCGCAGGTTGTCGATGTAGGCATAGTTGCCATCGCCGGCATCAGCCAGTTGTTCCATCAGCTGTTCATTGTAGTTATCCACACCAAAACCGAGGGTGGTCAGGGATACGCCGGTCTTGCGTTTATCCACAGCCATTTGCTTGAGGCTGTCGAAGTCGCTGATGCCGACATTGAAGTCACCGTCAGTGGCCAGTAGCACGCGGTTGATGCCCTTGGGGATAAACGCCTGTTGCGCCATTTGGTAGGCCAGCTCGATGCCCGAAGCTCCGGCGGTGGAGCCGCCGGCGGTCAATTGGTCGATGGCGGTACGAATCTTCGCTTTGTCGCGTCCGGAAGTGGGCTCGAGCACCACGCGGGATTCGCCGGCGTAAACCACCAGCGACACTCGATCCTGCTCGCGCAGTTGATCGACCAGCAATTTCAGCGTGCTTTTGACCAGCGGCAAGCCCTCGCGGCGGTCCATCGAGCCGGACACGTCCACCAGAAATACCAGGTTCGCCGGGGCCAATTGCGCCACCGCCCGGTCCGACGCCTTGATGCCGATGCGCAGCAAACGGGTATGCGGGTTCCACGGTGACGCCGCCAGTTCGGTGGTGACGCCGAAAGGCGAGCCATCGGTGGGCAAGGCGTAGTCGTAAGGGAAGTAATTGACCATCTCCTCCAGCCGCACCGCCCCTTCCGGTGGCAGGCGTCCCTGGTTGAGCAAACGACGAACGTTGGCGTAGGCGCCGGTGTCGACATCGGCGCTGAAGGTCGAGACCGGCGCCTCGGTGACGCTGTGGATCGGGTTGTCGGCCAAAGCCTGGTATTGCTCGCGCTGTTCGTCGCGATAGCCCTGTGGGTAAGTGTCTTGTGGATAAGCCTCACCGGCAGGCAACGGCGCGAAACCGGCCATGGGTGCCGCGCGTACGCTGCGCTTGGCCACCGCGGCATCCGCCATGACGGTTTCGTGTTGCACCAAGGCTTCGGTTTTCAGTTCAGCCTTTACCGGTGGCGGCACCACCGCAGACTCGGGTTTCGAAGAAACGCCGCAACCGGCAATCGCCAGCAACAACCCGGCGGCAAAACCCTGGGTGGCCGGGCGGAGAAAATGCAGAGGGAGGGACTGCAGAGAAGGGAGCATGGGGCTGACCTCAGGAGGAAATTGATCCATTCATCCTCTGAGACGGACAGCCCAAATGATTCGGGTTAACCCATGCGAAAAAAATCTTCAGCGGTGATAACGCCGCACCACGCTGCTGTTTCTCAACACATGGCCTTTGATTTTTTCCAGGAACTGCGCACGGGTCAGGCCGGCGGGCAAGGCATCCGGGGCCAGGTCCAGGGCGTAGAGCTGGATGATGTAATGGTGCGCGCTGTCGCCCACTGGCGGGCATGGCCCGACATAGCCCGTGGTGCCTTTGCTGTTCGTGCCGCCCACGCCTTCCAGCGCGGATTTGGCACCGACACCCGCCGGGATCTGGTGGGTGGTGGCCTTGATGCCGTAATGAACCCAATGATCGATTCCCTGCCCTTTCTGGCCATCCGGGTCGTGCATGACGATGGCATAGCTGAGCGTGCCGGCCGGACCGGCGTTCCAGTTCAGCGCCGGCGAAACATTGTGCCCGCCGCAACCCTGGGCATCGCTGGCGGCGGCCGAGGTGAACAAACGGTCATCCGATACACCCGGGATGTTCAGGGTAAAACGTTCCTGAGCCGCCTGCGCCGGAAATTGCACGCAAAGGGCGACTGCTACGGCTGCCAGCCAAGGGTTCAGTGAGGTCAATCGGGTCATTCCAGAGCACCATAAGCGGATGGGGCCGTCGTCGGCGTGCAAACTATAGCCGGACCGTTCGCGCCTTGGCACCGGGATTTGGCTGAACCTCAAATTTGGGGCCAGACTCTTAAATGAAACGCTTGCCTGGAGAGCGATCATGATCCTGCATCGCGTCGCCCGTTTCGCAGATATTCCTGAAAATCGTGGTCTTGAAGTCAAGATCGAGGACAGCAAAATCCTGCTGTTGAAGGTCGGCGACCAGTTGCGCGCCTATCAAGGCGAATGCCCTCATGCCGGAGCGCCGCTGGCCGAAGGTGCGCTTGGCAACGGACGCCTGACCTGTCCGTGGCACAAGGCGCAGTTTCGCATCGAGGACGGCGGGTTGTGCGAACCACCAGCCCTCGACAGCCTCAAGCGCTACCCGCTCGAAGTGCGTGACGGCGAGGTCTGGGTGGGCGATCAGCCGTTGGTGGATGCCCACACGCCACCGGCCGATGACGAGCGGACCTTTGTGATTGTCGGTGCCGGCGCTGCAGGCACGGCGGCGGCAGCGGCGCTGCGGGAAAAAGGCTTCGGTGGCCGGGTGCTGTTGATCGACCGCGAAAACGCTGCCGGTTACGACCGTACGGTTTTGAGCAAATTCGTGATTTCCGGAGAGACACCGCCGGACGACGTCCCAACCCTGCGCGATGAAGCGTTTTATAAAGAGCAACGCATTGAGCGGATCAATGCGGATGTAGTGAGCCTGGATTCCACCCACCGAACACTGCGACTCAGCGATAACCAATCGCTCGATTATGACGCCGCACTGCTGGCAACCGGCGGCACACCAAAGACGCTGGAACTGCCCGGTGCCGACCTGCCGCAAGTGTTTGTTTTACGCTCAAGGGACCATGCACAGCGGATTCTGAAAAGCGCCAAACCCGGTCAGCGGGCGGTGATCATCGGCGATAGCTTCATCGCCATGGAGTCCGCTTCGTCCCTGCGCCAATATGGCCTCGACGTCACTGTCCTGGCCCGTCAGCCGGTACCTTTCGCCAAACAGTTCGGAGAAACCGTCGGCAAGGCGATTCTTGCCCTGCATCAAGCCAATGGCGTGGTGTTTAGTACCGAGGGCGAAGCCACGCAGATCGAAGGCGTGAACAAGGTTGATGCCGTGCGCCTGGACAATGGCCAACGGTTACCGGCGGACCTGGTGCTGGTGGGCATTGGCGTGAGCCCGGCGACCGGGGCGTTTACCGATTTGCCGAAGGAAAAGGACCACTCGCTGTGCGTCGACGGCGGCATGCGCGTGACCGATGGACTTTGGGCGGCTGGTGATATCGTCACCTTCCCGCTCAACGGGCAGCGGGTACGGATCGAACACTGGCGCCTGGCTCAACAACAGGCACGCATCGCCGCCGCGAACATGCTCGGGGGCGATGAGCATTACCTCGACGTACCGTACTTCTGGACCTGGCACTTCGGAAAAAACTACGACTACCTCGGCCACGTCGAAGCGTGGGACGAAGTCGAATTCAAGGGTGATCCGTTCAATCCACCCTTTATCGGGCTGTTCGGCAAAAACGGCGTGGTGATGGCAGCCGTGGCCTGCGATGAAGAGCGGACCATGGCGATGCTCGCCGAGCGGATGAAGCAGCCGTTGTCAGTGGATGAGGGGTGGCGGTTGATTCGTGACCTGAACTGAAGACTCACTCAACCGCGGGCAACACATTTGTGGCGAGGGGATTTATCCCCGTTGGACGGCGTAGCAGTCCCATTTTTGGGGCCGCTTCGCAGCCCAACGGGGATAAATCCCCTCGCCACAGGTTTGTTTTCAATCTGATGCGGAGCAATTACTGGACTTCGCCAGCGCCACCAAACTTGCTCATCAAGAAACCGACAAATTCTTCGAGGGTCATTTTCTGGCCGTTGAAATCCACCTGATTGTTGGTGTAGTGCAGCTTGGTGACGATGTTGTTGCCTTCCAGTTTCGCCAACTGCGAACCGACGGCCATGCTGCTGAACATGTCGGCCGTGGCGGTGGCCTGATCGGCGATCAACTTGGCGTCGGTCTGACCATCGATTTGCGACTGCACGGTGAGCACGTCAACGATCATCGGCTTGGACACTTGCAGATTGAAATCCAGCAACGCGATCAACTGCTGGACCAGTTGATCGGCCGGCAGGTCGATCGCTTGTGGCTTGGTCAAGTCGAGCACCAGGTTGGCGCGGCTTTCGCCATTGGCAGTGTTGAACGACAGGTTCTCCAAAGCTACCTGCGGACCGGCCGCGAGCAATTGCTCCAGATGGGTCTTGAGCTGAGTCTCTTCGGCTTCGGTCAGCTGAAGCTCCGGCGCCGGTTGACCCGCCTCGGTCGCCTCGGCGACAGCCTCCTCGTACGGCTGCAGTTTGGTCTGGTAGATCTGCATCAACGCCATGGTGGAAGGAATGTCGAGGTTCTTCAGGCTCAGGGCCATCTGCGCAGAACCGACAGCCTTGCCGTTGAGGGACACCTCACCAATCTTGTAATCGGCACGCCCGGAGGCGTTGGTCCCCGATTCCGAGGTCTGGTTCTTCATTTCGAATTTTTTGAAGCCCAGCACCGACTGTTTCGGGCCAAAGGTGGTTTGGCTGTTGCTCAGCTCGACCGTGTTTTCACCGGTGTAGTAACCGTAGGTACTTTTGCTCAGGTTGCTGGCCAGGGTCAGGCCACTCAACTCCACCTGCACCGGTGTCTGGTCTTCGGCGACAGTGGTCAGCTTCAGGCTGTCCATGTAGCCGTCGGCCTTGACCTTCTGCGCCTGGGCACTGGCCGCGACGTCGACTTTCAGGCCGGAGAACTTCATGCTGGATTTGTCGTCCAGTGCTGTTTCCAGCGGCAGCAATTCAAGCGTGCCGTTGGTGGAATTGTCGTAGCCGATGTTGACCACGCCTTTGAGTGGCGACGCATCCTTGGTAGCGGCGAACCATTTTTCCGTGAGCGGCGTTTTTGCAAGTGTGTAATGACTGGTGGCCATGACCGGCAACCACTTGAGCGAGACCAGGCGCGAGAATGGCAGCGGGCCGTGTTCGAGGCGATCGACGAACAGCAACTCGACCGGTGCCTCGCCGAACATTTCGCCTTCAGCCTTGAGGCGATAGTGCGCGGTGCTGCTGAATACGTGGCGCTCCAGCGACACCAGCTCCACCGACGCCGTGCCCTTGTGCCCCACCAGCGCGGCCTGCAATTGCTGGTTGGCGTCCGCCAGGGAGGTGTTCAGTACACTTTCGATCTTGGTGCCGGTGTACCACGCACCGCCGACGCTGATTGCGCCGATGGCGACAACGATTCCCAGAAGCACGCCTGCAGATTTATTCATGAATGACCCGATCAATGTCCGTTGTTGAAGGTGTGGTCGTCTTCCCTGAACCCATGACGGGTTGCGGTCACGACTGCGCTTGAAGTGGGGAGCAGATTAGCATCAGGCGCAGGGGGCGGCCCAATGATTAAAGGTGAAAGAGTGTCATAGGCGGGTAAAGATTCTGGTGTTCATGCGATCGCCTTCGCGAGCAGGCTCGCTCCCACATTAGATCTCCAGTGTTTGAGATATTTTGGTCAGGCAAAAAAATGCCCCGCACTTTGGCGGGGCATTTTAATTTCTGCCTATCGACGCTTACAGCCCGTCAAGCATCGCCTTGTTCCGCACTGCACCCTTGTCGGCACTGGTCGCCAGCAGCGCGTAGGCTTTCAGGGCAGTGGTCACTTTACGTGGACGCACTTCCACCGGCTTCCAGCCTTTCTTGTCCTGCTCGACGCGGCGCGCAGCCAGTTCTTCGTCGCTGACCAACAGGTTGATCGAGCGGTTCGGAATGTCGATCAGCACTTTGTCGCCGTCCTGCACCAGGCCAATCGCGCCACCGGCTGCGGCTTCAGGCGAAGCGTGGCCGATGGACAGGCCCGAGGTGCCGCCGGAGAAACGACCGTCGGTGAGCAGGGCACAGGCTTTGCCCAGGCCCTTGGATTTCAGGTAGGAGGTCGGGTAGAGCATTTCCTGCATGCCCGGGCCGCCTTTCGGACCTTCGTAGCGAATGATGACGATGTCACCTTCCTTCACTTCGTCGGCGAGGATCCCGCGCACGGCGCTGTCCTGGCTTTCGAAGATCTTGGCGTTGCCTTCGAACACGTGGATCGACTCGTCGACGCCAGCGGTTTTCACCACGCAACCGTCCAGCGCGATGTTGCCGTACAGCACGGCCAGGCCGCCCTCTTTCGAATAGGCGTGCTCGACACTGCGGATGCAGCCGTTTTCACGGTCGTCGTCCAGGGTTTCCCAACGGGTCGACTGGCTGAACGCGGTTTGCGTCGGGATGCCCGCAGGGCCGGCCTTGAAGAAGTGATGCACCGCTTCGTCGTCGGTCTGGGTGATGTCCCACTTGGCGATGGCTTCTTCCATGCTGCGGCTGTGCACGGTCGGCAACTGCGTGTGCAGCAGGCCGCCACGGGCCAGGGAGCCGAGGATGCTGAAGATCCCGCCGGCACGGTGCACGTCTTCCATGTGGTACTTCTGGATGTTCGGCGCGACCTTGCACAGTTGCGGCACGTTGCGCGAAAGGCGGTCGATGTCGCGCAGGTCGAAATCGATCTCGGCTTCCTGGGCGGCGGCCAGCAAGTGCAGGATGGTGTTGGTGGAACCGCCCATGGCGATGTCCAGGGTCATGGCGTTTTCGAAGGCCTGGAAGTTGGCGATGTTGCGCGGCAGCACCGACTGATCGTTCTCGCCGTAGTAACGCTTGCACAGCTCGACGATGGTGCGACCGGCCTGCAGGAACAGCTGCTCACGGTCGCTGTGGGTGGCCAGGGTCGAACCGTTGCCCGGCAAGGCCAGGCCCAGGGCTTCGACCAGGCAGTTCATCGAGTTGGCGGTGAACATGCCGGAACACGAACCGCAGGTCGGGCAGGCGCTGCGCTCGTACTCGGCAACCTTCTCGTCAGAAGCGCTGGAGTCGGCGGCGATCACCATGGCGTCAACCAGATCCAGACCGTGGCTGGCCAGTTTGGTCTTGCCGGCTTCCATCGGGCCGCCGGATACGAAGATCACCGGGATGTTCAGGCGCAGGGCAGCCATCAGCATGCCCGGGGTGATCTTGTCGCAGTTGGAGATGCAGACAATGGCGTCGGCGCAATGGGCGTTGACCATGTACTCGACGGAGTCGGCGATGATCTCGCGGCTCGGCAGCGAATAGAGCATGCCGTCATGGCCCATGGCGATGCCGTCATCGACCGCGATGGTGTTGAATTCTTTTGCCACACCGCCGGCGCGTTCGATCTCGCGGGCGACCAGTTGACCCAGGTCCTTGAGGTGGACGTGGCCCGGTACGAACTGGGTGAAGGAGTTGGCAATGGCGATGATCGGCTTTTTGAAGTCGTCATCTTTCATCCCCGTCGCGCGCCACAGTGCGCGGGCGCCGGCCATGTTGCGGCCATGGGTGGATGTTTTCGAGCGGTAATCAGGCATGAAGCACTCCGGGCGGCTAATCAGGTATCAAAAGGGAAGTGAGCTTCTATTGACGTCTGGATCACCCGGAAATGGCCGTGTGTCCGGAAGCTGCCGATAACTTTGCGGGATCGCCGCGCGCTTCAGCTTGAGCTCATAAACCCGCCGGGGGATGACTGGCGATGAATGTCGCGATTCTACACGGCTGGCGGCTGGAGGGAATGCCCGCAAGCGTGGCGGCAGCATTCACAAGACGTGCGGACAGCCCTTTGTAGGAGCGAGCTCTGCTCGCGATGAACCTGAGAGCGCTACGGGGTGTCAGGCTGCCAGCGTTATCGTTGACGACCATCGCGAGCGAGCTCGCTCCTACAAAGGTGGGTTAGAGCCAGATGGCATCCTGTAGGAGCGAGCTCGCTCGCGATGAACCCGAGAACGCCGCGGGGTGTCAGGCTGACAGCGTAATCGTTGACGACCATCGCGAGCGAGCTCGCTCCTACAGGTTTGGTGGTGTGTCAGAGCCACATGGCATCCCATAGCGGGTAGTCACCTACGTGAGTGACCAGTCCGGCCCGCAGAGGGTTGGCGATGATGTATCGGGCTGCGGCTTTTAGATCTTCCTCGCGACGCAGGGCTCGGTCGAAGTAACCCTTTTGCCATAGCGTTTCGTGGCGACCTCTTTGCTGGTTGATGGCGCGAGCACTTCTGGATTTGGCCGCTTGCATCAGTTTCGGCAAATCACCGTTGTGCAATTCAACCAGCCAATGAAAGTGATCCGGCATGACAACCCAGGCTATTGAGGTGGCATTGCCGGCTTCATGAGCTCTTCTGAATTCGCTCACTACCAAGCGTCCAACGTACAAATCATTGAGGATCGGTTGCCGTTCATGGGTGACTGCGGTTAGCAGATAGATGCGACCGGGTTCCGAGTGGCGGCCGCTACGTAATCGATGGGCTTTTGGCTTGCTGGACATTCCGTTGTCCTCTTCAGAGATTGGAAGAGAAACGGTAGGCGTGGGGCGGGAGGTTGGCGTTACGACAATGGATCAGGATGTGTCATGCACCTGTAGGAGCGAGCTCGCTCGCGATGAACCGGAGAACGCCGCGGGGCGCCAGGTATCCCGCGTTATCGTTGACGATCATCGCGAGCAACCAAGCGTCGACAGGCTGCTCCTGCAGTCAGTGCCCTATCCTGGCATTCGTCAGCAACCCCCAAAGGCTGAAGGCGATGAAGCTAACCGCGATGGTCATCAGCAAATTGTCCCCGGCTTGTGCGAGCGCAGCGCTGCTGAGCGCGGCGGTGATGAACATAATGCTATTGCCCGCAGAGGCTGCCGTTCCAGCGCTGTTTGAAAACAGCAACATCGCTGCGGAAATAGCGGCAGGTCGCACCAGGGTGACTGCCAGAGCACTGATCAGCATCGGTATAAGCAGGGTGATAGTTGTCATCGCTTCATAACGGACGATCAATGCTAACAACACACCGGCGACACCCAGCAATCCAAGCCCGGTGTTGATTTGCAGCGTGAGGGAGATATGTTTCTGCACGGCGCTGGCAACTATCCCGCCAAGGAAATAGGCCAATCCATACACCATAAGCACCAGCGCGTACTGGTATTCGGATAGCTTGAACTCATCCATGAAAATCAGCGGCGTTACGCTGATCAATGCGAAATAACAAGCAAATACTAATGCGGCAATCCACCAGTAGCGAATGAAGTCTCGATTTCCAGCAATGGATTTCAGCGTGCGTAGCACGGAAACGGATGTTCTTTGATGGCTGACTGCTTTGGAGGGCAGTATTACTTGGGCATGGATGAACATGCCGAGCGCCATGAGCGCAAAACCATAAAAACTTCCCTGCCAGTCGAACGTGGTTTGCAACCATGATCCCAATAGCGGTGACAGTGCAACAAAGGAGCCGCTCAGTGTCATGTAGTAAATTCGCACTCGGGCCCGATCCTGTTCTTCGAACAAGTCTTCCACCAGTGCATGACCCAGCACAAAGAAACCACACCCGATTGCCTGGATGGCGCGAAATAGCAGGAAGCCCGGATAGTCCGTAGCCAGCACGCACCCTATCGAGCCGAGCGTAGAAACAACAATACAACCAAGAAGAACTTTCTTACGCCCCCACTTATCTGAGAGCGGGCCGGTTATTAATTGAGAAATCGCAAAAACCAACGTGAAGAGGCTGGTGGATAGGGCGATTTCTGCGGTTGAAGTGTTGAATTCCTCGGCCAAGGCAGGAATAGAAGGCAGGAGGATATTCAGCGGGAAAAAACTGATTAACGAGATGTTGGTAATGAGGATAAAGCGGGAGGCCCGTTGGCGTTTCAGGTCGCCACTTAGAGCAGGGTAAGAGGACTCAGACATTGTTTTTGTTTTCCGGAGTGATCAAGCGGTCATGCTTGAATCCAGAAACCGATACTAGTCTGGGACGCAGGGAATACAATCAAAAGCGCTGTAGGGAGTTTCTCGTTTTGATGCGGGATTATTCCGAAGGAAATAGCCCCGTAGGAGCGAGCTTGCTCACGATAAACCCAAAGACTCCGCTGGGTGTCAGGCTTTCAGCGTTATCGTTGACGATCTTCGCGAGCAAGCTCGCTCCTACAGGAGATCCGTGTTGTTAGCTGTTTGGCAGCAACCGGCAGGTAATGCTCTTGATGTAGCGGGTTTCAGGGATGGCAGGATGCACCGGATGGTCCGGACCCTGACCGCCGCGTTCCAGCATCTGGATGTTGCGATCCAGGTGGCGGGCGCTGGTCAGCAGGATGTTCTGCAGGTCGTCTTCCGGCAGGTGCATCGAGCAGGAGGCGCTGAACAGGATGCCGTCCTTGGTCAGCAGGCGCATGGCTTGCTCGTTCAGGCGGCGGTAGGCGCCTTCGCCGTTTTTCATGTCTTTCTTGCGTTTGATGAACGCCGGCGGGTCGGCCACGATTACGTCAAAGCGTTCTTCGCTGGCTTTCAGTTCTTTGAGGGCTTCGAATACATCGCCTTCGATGCAGGTCATTTTCTCGGCGAAGCCATTCAGCGCGGCGTTGCGCTCGACGCCGTCGAGGGCGAAGGCCGATGCGTCGACACAGAACACTTCGCTGGCGCCGAACGCCGCCGCTTGCACGCCCCAGCCGCCGATGTAGCTGTACAGGTCCAGTACGCGCTTGCCCTTGGCATACGGTGCAAGGCGTGCGCGGTTCATGCGGTGATCGTAGAACCAGCCGGTTTTCTGGCCCTGAATGACCGGTGCTTCGAACTTCACGCCATTCTCTTCCAGTGCTACCCATTCCGGCACCAGGCCGAACACGGTTTCGACGTAGCGGTTCAGGCCTTCGGCGTCACGGGCGGCGGAGTCGTTCTTGAACAGAATGCCGCTCGGCTTGAGCACCTGGGTCAGCGCCGCGATCACGTCGTCCTTGTGGGCTTCCATGGTCGCCGAAGCGATCTGCACCACCAGGATGTCGCCGAAGCGGTCGACCACCAGACCCGGCAGCAGATCGGAATCGCCGTAGACCAGGCGATAGAACGGCTTGTCGAACAGGCGATCGCGCAGCGACAGGGCCACGTTCAGGCGATGCACCAGCAGCGACTTGTCCAGCGGTAACTTGATGTCGCGCGACAGCAGACGGGCGCAGATGAGGTTGTTCGGGCTCATGGCGACGATGCCCAGCGGCTTGCCGCCGGCGGCTTCGAGGATCGCCTGATCGCCGGCCTTGAAACCGTGCAAAGGGGTCGCCGCTACATCGATTTCGTTGCTATAGACCCACAAATGACCGTTGCGCAGACGGCGGTCGGCGTTGGCTTTGAGGCGCAGGCTAGGCAGGGACATGACGTCGCTCCGGAAAAAAGAGCGGGAGTATAGCGTGTTGCGCAAGGCCACGGCGTTGTGGATAGACATGCGGTGAGTCAGGTTCAGCGTTAGATGAAACTTTAGCCGATGGACCGGCCAAGGTGTCGGATCCAACGTTTAGAAGCTAGAATCTGCGCCTGGCCCAGAGTGTGTACTTATGTCCCAAGAGTTGACTCCCGAACAAATCCAGCAATCCCTGCAAGGCATCAGCGTGCCGGCCCAGCCGCAGATCATGGTGGATCTGCAGATGGAGCAGTACATGCCCGACCCGGATCTGGACGTGATCGCGAAGCTGATTTCCCAGGACCCGGGTCTCTCCGGTGCCTTGCTGAAAATCGTCAACTCGCCGTATTACGGTTTGACCAACAAGATCGCCTCGATCCAGCGCGCGGTGAATCTGCTGGGCAGCCGCTCGATCATCAACCTGATCAACGCGCAGTCGATCAAGGGTGAGATGAACGACGAAACCATCGTCACCTTGAACCGTTTCTGGGACACCGCGCAGGACGTCGCGATGACTTGCCTGACCCTGGCCAAGCGCATCGGGGTCCAGGCCGGCGACGAAGCATACGCCCTGGGCCTGTTCCACGACTGTGGCGTGCCGCTGATGCTCCAGCGTTTTCCCGAATACATGACGGTGCTGGAACAGGCCTACGCCAACGCCGGTCCCGATTGCCGGGTAGTGGACACCGAGAACCAGGCGTTCAACACCAACCACGCGGTGGTCGGCTATTACACGGCCAAATCCTGGCGCCTGCCGGACCACGTCACGGCTGCAATCGCCAATCACCACAATGCCCTGGCGATCTTCAGCGATGAGTCGTCGCGCAACAGCTCGCTGAAGAACCTGCTGGCGATCCTGAAGATGGCCGAACACATTTGTGCGTCCTACCGGGTGCTGGGCAACCAGACCGAAGACCATGAGTGGAACAGCATCGCGCATCTGGTGCTCGATTACGTCGGCCTCTCGGACTACGATTTCGAGACCCTCAAACAGACGATCCGCGACCTCCATGCCTGAACTGCCAGAAGTCGAAACCACCCGCCGTGGCATTGCCCCGCACCTGGAAGGACAGTGCGTCAGCCGGGTGATCGTGCGTGATCGCCGCCTGCGCTGGCCGATTCCCGAAGATCTTGATGTGCGCCTGTCCGGCCAGCGCATCGTGCTGGTGGAGCGGCGCGCCAAGTACCTGCTGATCAATGCTGAAGTCGGCACCTTGATCAGCCATTTGGGCATGTCGGGGAATTTGCGTCTGGTGGAAGTCGGCCTGCCCGCGGCCAAGCACGAGCATGTGGACATCGAACTGGAGTCGGGCCTGGCCCTGCGATACACAGACCCACGCCGGTTTGGCGCGATGCTCTGGAGTCTCGACCCGCTCAATCATGAACTGTTGATTCGCCTGGGGCCGGAGCCGCTGACCGACCTGTTCGACGGCGAACGCTTGTTCCAGCTGTCTCGCGGGCGTTCGATGGCGGTCAAGCCGTTCATCATGGACAACGCGGTGGTGGTCGGCGTCGGCAATATCTACGCGACGGAAGCGCTGTTCGCCGCTGGTATCGACCCGCGGCGGGAGGCCAAGAGTATTTCCCGTGCGCGCTACCTGAAGCTGGCGATCGAAATCAAACGCATCCTGGCCGCCGCCATCGAGCGCGGCGGTACCACGCTGCGGGACTTTATCGGGGGTGACGGTCAGCCGGGCTACTTCCAGCAGGAGCTGTTCGTGTACGGCCGGGGTGCCGAGCACTGCAAAGTCTGTGGTACGCAATTGCGCGAAGTGAAGCTCGGGCAGCGCGCCAGCGTCTTTTGCCCGCGCTGCCAGAGCTGAAACGCCGACGGTCTAGGGTGGGGGGCGCAGGGCCAGCATTGGTGGTCGACCCGGCGAAAGCGGCGTTCGCGCGGTGCCTGGGGTGTATCGGGGAGGGGTTTGAGCAGCGGGAGTAAAGTCAGTTACATCTTGGGTGAAGCTGATGACGCCTTCGCGAGCAGGCTCGCTCCCATAGTAGATCCAGGGTGTTTTCACTTTTGATTAAAAACACAGATCAAATGTGGGAGCGAGCCTGCTCGCGAAAGCGTCGGCACAGACAATTGAGGTCTCACGCCTTTCCGGTAATCTTCCGGTACTTCTCCATCAACTGCTCTTGAGTCTCCGGATGGGCTTCGTCCAGCGGAATGCAATCCACCGGGCAGACCTGTTGGCACTGCGGTTCATCGTAGTGGCCGACGCACTGTGTGCACAGGTTCGGGTCGATCACGTAGATCTCCTCGCCTTGGGAAATGGCGGCGTTCGGGCACTCGGGTTCGCAGACGTCGCAGTTGATGCAATCGTCGGTGATGATCAGGGACATGCTAACTCCAGCCAGGGCGGCAGGCCCGGGCGCAATAAATCAATGCGTGTAATTGTGCCGCATTGGCGCTGCAGGAGCCAGCATGCTGGCGATGAACGAGAGGGCGCCCCGTTCTTCCAGGCGGCCCTCGTTACCGTTAACGTCCTTCGCGAGCAGGCTCGCTCCCACAGTTACAGAAGAATTACTTCTTGAATCGCAGGGTCAGGGCATCCGCCACCGCAGGGTGCACGAACTTGGTGATATCACCGCCCAACGCTGCAATTTCACGGACCAGCGTCGAGGAAATGAACGAATAACGCTCGGAAGGGGTTAGAAACAGACTTTCCACATCCGGGGCCAGTTGCCGGTTCATGTTGGCCAGCTGGAACTCGTACTCGAAGTCCGAGACCGCGCGCAAACCACGCAGGAACACGTTGGCGTTCTGCTCTTTGGCGAAATGCGCCAGCAGTGTGGAGAAGCCGACGACTTCAACGTTCGGCAAATGTTTGGTGACCTCGCGGGCCAGCTCCACACGCTGTTCCAGAGGAAACAACGGGTTTTTCTTCGGGCTGGCGGCGACAGCAATGATCACGTGATCGAACAGGCGCGCGGCGCGTTCGACCAGATCGCCATGGCCCTTGGTAATAGGGTCGAAGGTACCTGGGTACAACACTCGGTTCATCGCGTCGTCCTGGCGGGAGTGCGTTGGGGAGTCGGATGGTATCGCAGCATTACCGGTCGGCCAAGTCGCCTGTTGGGTAAGAAAGCACTATAGACGATGAGAATGTTCGTCGTTTTCATGGGTTTTTTAAACGTTCAGCGAGAGAAGTCGCCAGCTGTGCCGTCAGGCCGTAGACCGACAATTGCGGGTTTGCGCCAATGCTGGTGGGGAACAGCGAGCCGTCGTGGATCGACAGATTGCCCAGCTGATGATGCCGGCCGAGGCTGTCGGTCACGGCGGTTTTCGGGTCTTCGCCCATGGCACAACCGCCCATCACATGGGCGCTGCCCAGCCGCGTGCGAAACAGCTCCAGGCTGAGGCCGTCTATCAATTTGCGCGCTTCGCCAAGGCTTTTTACATAGTGCGCATCAGCGTGCATCGGCATCACGGCTTTGGCGCCACCGGCGAACTGGATCTCGGCCATGCTGTGGAACGCCCGGCGCAAACCCTCCCAGACATAGGGTGAAACCTGGTAATCGAGTACCGGCGTACCGTCCCCCCGCAGTTCGACACTGCCGCCGGGGCTGTCCGGGTGGAAACCATCGCGCAGCAACGCGAGCATGGCGTGGGTGTGCGGCAGGTTGGCCATGTGTTGCGCATTCTCCTGGCCGAAACCGCCGAGCAGTGTCGCTGCCAACGCCGGGTGCAGCGGCGGAACCTCCAATTTGTAGCCCATCTTGCCGGTGGTGCCGTCCAGCCATTGGAAGTGGTCGGAATAGATCGACTGCGGCGCCCCGTAAAACGGGTTGATCACCTCGTCGAACAGCCCCGCGGACATGTTCACCACATGCAGAAAGGTCCGTTTGCCCAGCCGTTGGTGCGGATCAGGCGCGTTGGAGCGCAACAGCAGTGCCGGGCTGTTGATCCCGCCGCCGGCCAGCACGTAATGCCGGGCCTTGACCGTAATGCGGTGACCGGTGGGCTCGACGCAGCGCTCATCCATCGCCACGCATTGCAGTCCAGTGACCTTGTCACCGCTGATAAGAAGTTTTTCGGCACGGGCCAGGTACAGCAGCTCGCCACCCTTTTCCAGGGTGGCGGGAATGGTGGTGACCAGCATCGATTGCTTGGCGTTGGTCGGGCAGCCCATGCCGCAGTAACCGATGTTCCAGCAGCCGCGCACATTGCGCGGGATCACGTGCCAGCTGTAACCGAGTTTTTCACAGCCCTTGCGGATCACATCGTTGTTAGCGTTGGGTGGAACCATCCACGGCGCGATGCCCAGGCGTTGTTCCATTTTCTCGAACCACGGGGCCATTTCAGCCGTACTGTGACCCTTCACAATGTGCTCTTGGGCCCAGTGCTCCAGGGTCGACTCGGGCGTGCGGAAGCTGGAGGTCCAGTTGATCAACGTGGTACCGCCCACCGCCCGCCCCTGGAGGATGGTGATCGCGCCGTCCTTGCTCATGCGCCCGATGCCTTCCTGATAGAGGTTGGCGTAGGCCTGATCTTCGAGCAGCTTGAAGTCGCTACTGGTCTTGAGCGGGCCTTCTTCGATCAGCAGTACTTTGTAGCCGGCTGCGCTGAGGATTTCAGCGGTGGTCCCGCCGCCGGCGCCGCTGCCGATGATTGCCACATCCGCTTCGAGGGTCAGGTCCTGGGTCAGTCGGGAGCCGTCATGGGTTTTCCAGCCACGGGCCATGCCTTCGCGGAACGGGTCGGGTACGGGCATCTTCAGGTTCTCTTGTTGTTATGGTTTGAATCAGCGGTGCTCATTCGGCCCCCTTCGCGAGCAGGCTCGCTCCCACAATGGATCACATCGCTCT
>NZ_JBSVWS010000050.1:0-31422 GCF_054071155.1 Pseudomonas sp. SDO5532_S415
ACAGGCTGATCAGCGTTCCTGTGGGAGCGAGCCTGCTCGCGAAGGGAGCAACTCGGTCTGATGCCAACTCAGCCCCTGAGCACCCGCGCCAACGTCGATTTCACCTTGCCCATCCCGTCATGCAGAGCTTGCTCGATTTCGGCCATGGTGATCACCGCTGTCGACTTGCCCGCCGCCGGGTTCACCACCAGTGCCAGACAGGCGTAGTCCAGCTCCAACTCACGGGCCAATGCCGCTTCCGGCATTCCTGTCATGCCGACGATGTCGCAGCCATCACGCTCCAGGCGTGCGATTTCAGCGACGGTTTCCAGCCGTGGACCCTGGGTGCAGGCATACACGCCATGACTGCTGTATCCAACGCCTTCAACCGCCAGTGCCGCGATCAATTGCTGACGCAGCGGCTCGCTGTACGGATAGCTGAAATCGATGTGCGTGACCTGTTCCAGGTCATCGGCGAAATAGGTGTGCTGGCGACCGCTGGTATAGTCGATCAACTGATGCGGCACGCAGAAATGTCCGGTACCCATCGCCGCATGTATCCCACCCACGGCGTTGACCGCGATAATCGCCTCGGCCCCGGCCTGCTTCAGCGCCCAGAGGTTAGCGCGATAGTTCACCTGATGCGGCGGGAACCGGTGCGGATGGCCGTGACGGGCAAGGAACAACACTTCCTTGCCGGCATATTCGCCGATCTGCACGTCGGCCGAAGGCGCGCCGTAAGGGGTATCGACCGCCAATGACTGACGGATGCTCAGGCCTTCGAGCTGAGTCAGGCCGGTACCACCGATAATCGCGTAAACCGTCATAACGAACAGTCCTTAATCAATCAATTGAGCTTCTTTGAGCGCGCCGACGGCTGCCAGCCAGCGCGGATCCTGACGGTAATCGGTGCGCGCATACGACTGACCGCGCATCTTCGCAATCCGTGCAGACGGCTTGACCTTCATGCGTTGCGCGGCACTCAGGGCCAGTTCGGCGGCCGCACGATCGTTACACACCAGGCCCATGTCGCAACCGGCGGTCAGTGCCGCTTCGATGCGGCTGGCAGCATCACCGACTACATGAGCGCCGGCCATGGACAGATCATCACTGAAGATGACACCGTCGAATTGCAGCTCGCCGCGCAGGATGTCCTGCAACCAGCGACGGGAGAAGCCGGCAGGCTGGGCATCGACTTGCGGGTAAATCACGTGGGCCGGCATGACCGCAGCCAGCTGTTTGCTCAATTTGGCGAACGGCACGAGGTCGTTGGCGCGGATTTCGTCGAGGCTGCGCTCGTCGTTCGGGATCGCGACGTGGGAATCCGCCTCGGCCCAGCCGTGCCCGGGGAAATGCTTGCCGGTGGTGGCCATGCCGGCGCTGTTCATGCCACGAATGAATGCACCGGCCAGCAGCGCCGCACGCTCCGGATCGCCCTCGAACGAGCGAGTGCCGACCACGGCACTGCGCTGGTAATCGAGGTCCAGCACCGGGGCGAAACTCAGATCCAGGCCAACGGCCAACACTTCGGTGGCCATGATCCAGCCGCATTGCTCGGCCAGGTACTCGGCATTCGGGTTGTCCGCAATCGCACGCATGGCGGGCAGCCGTATAAAGCCCTGACGCAGGCGCTGCACCCGCCCGCCCTCCTGATCCACCGCCAACAGCAGGTCGGGGCGAATACCGCGAATCGCAGCGCTCAATTCGCGAACCTGGCGAGGGTGTTCAATGTTGCGGGCAAAAATGATCAGACCGCCCACTTCGGGTTGGCGCAACAATTGGCGATCTTCAGCCGTCAGCCAGGTACCGGCGACGTCCACCATCAACGAGCCTTGCAGGCCAGCAGTCATAGAGATTCCTTGATAACGATGAATCCCGCCCACACGAATTCGCCGCCGCGGACAGTGCCCGGCAGATCGGCGATATCAATGGGAAACGGATTCAGAACGAGAGTCGGCATGGGCGGCTAGCTTAACGGATGTCAGCTGCCGCGCCCACCCGTGTGCGGTCAAACCTTGGCGGCAACCGGTGTCGATTTGCTGCGCGGACGCAGTTGCGCGCTGGCCATGGCCGTATCGGTGACACCGGATTCGGCACGCATGCCGGCCGCGAGGAATGGCACCATCAGCCGCATGACCTGCTCGATGGAAGTGTTTACCCCGAAGTCGGTCTCGGCAATTGCACGCAGGGCCTTGATGCCGGACATGCTGAAAGCCGCCGCGCCGAGCATGAAGTGCACGCGCCAGAACAGTTCGATCGGTGGAATGCGCGGCGCAGCTTCGTTAACCAGCATCATGTAGCGACGGAACACCTTGCCGTACATGTCTTCCAGATAACGACGCAAATGCCCCTGGCTCTGACTGAAGGCCAGGCCCAGCAAGCGCATGAAGATAGACAGGTCGTTGCCGCTGCGCGGTTGGACCACAAGGGCCTGCTCGACGAGGATTTCCAGCAGCTCTTCGAGCGTGGGTTTGATTTCAGGCTTGGCCTGGCGTCGCTCCAGCTCTTTATCGAGGCTGATGCAGAACGGTCCGAGAAAACGCGAAAAGACCGCTTGTATCAGCGCCTTTTTCGAACCGAAGTGATAGTTCACCGCTGCCAGATTGACACCGGCCTTGCTGGTGATCAGACGCAATGAGGTTTCAGCGAAACCTTTTTCCGCGAACAACTGCTCGGCAGCATCAAGAATGCGTTCAACGGTTTCCGACTGGGCCATGGCTACTCCGCCTGACAAACACTTGTTTGAAACATACGTTTCAACCTGTGCCTTGTCAAGTCTGGCAGTTCGTTTTGGGAATGGTCGGTCAGACATTTAACCATACATACGCAAAGCTTCAATCAACAGGCTGTTCGACCGTCCGGCGGCGACTGAAAAAACGGGCATTGCCAAGATCGCTTCACTGTATATAATCCCAGTCACTGTATAAAAAAACAGAGCGATCAATATGCTAAAGCTGACGCCACGCCAAGCCGAGATCCTGGCCTTCATCAAACGCTGCCTGGAAGATAACGGCTACCCGCCGACCCGCGCGGAAATCGCTCAGGAACTGGGTTTCAAATCGCCCAACGCCGCTGAAGAACACCTCAAGGCGCTGGCCCGCAAGGGCGCGATCGAAATGACCCCGGGTGCGTCCCGCGGGATCCGCATACCCGGTTTCGAAGCCAAGGCCGATGACTCCAGCCTGCCCATCATTGGCCGGGTAGCGGCCGGTGCACCGATCCTCGCCCAGCAACATGTCGAAGAGTCTTGCAACATCAATCCTTCGTTTTTCCATCCGCGGGCTGACTATTTGCTACGCGTGCATGGCATGAGCATGAAGGACGTGGGTATTTTCGACGGCGACTTGCTGGCCGTCCATACCACCCGCGAGGCCCGTAATGGCCAGATCGTGGTGGCACGTATCGGCGATGAAGTGACCGTCAAGCGCTTCAAGCGTGACGGCAGCAAGGTTTGGCTGATTGCCGAGAACCCTGAATTCGCCCCTATCGAAGTGAACCTTAAAGATCAGGAACTGGTGATCGAAGGCTTGAGTGTCGGCGTCATTCGCCGCTAAAGGAGGCTCCATGCAGTTCCCACACACATCACAGCAAGCCCAACTGCCTCTGCTGTTCGAAGCATTCCTGGCGCAGCCGTTGGCTCCGATCCTGCAGGAAGTGGTCGAGTCGCCATGGAGCGCCGAACCCGAAGTCTTCAGTGAATTGTCCCTGCGTGGGGCCGCCGGGAACTGCCTGAACCTCCTGGCGCCGATCCTGCGGGAATTGAGCCAGGATCAAGACGCGCGCTGGCTGACACTGATCGCCCCACCCGCCAGCCTGACCCAGGCCTGGTTGCGGGACGCCGGCCTCAATCGCGAACGCATCCTGCTGCTGCAACCGCGCGGCACCCAGAGCGCCCAGCAACTCACCTGCGAAGCCCTTCGTCTCGGCCGCAGTCACACAGTCGTCAGTTGGCTCAACCCGTTGAGCACAAGTTCGCGGCAACAGTTGATCAGCGCTGCCCGGACCGGGGACGCGCAAAGCCTGAATATTCGATTGGGTTAGCTGGCAAGTACGTGCACGCTGAACAGCGCAGGGCTTCTCCAAGGATAGAGAAGCCGATCTGAAACGGTACTCGCAAAAATTCGACAGACGGGGATCAATGAAGAACCCGCGCGCCCTCATCCTTGTCGAATTCACCTTCAACCAGGCGTCCGGCCATCTGAACGCCGACGCTCAGCATCGCTTTGGCGACTTCTACGTGCTGGCCTTGCAGGAACGCTTTGGCGTCCTCGGAGAAATCCAAAGTAACCAGAGAACCCTCGTCCTCAGCCCTGCGCAGCTCGATACGGCCGTCTGGTAACTCGACAATTTCTAGAAAGGACGTTGGCATAAAGGTTTGTTCTCCACGAAAGGCGGCGATTATATAGGCATCAGCAAGGCTTCGCTCGGGATCTTGACCAGATGCCATCACGAAGAGAAATTTCCGACAACACTCTTCCCTGTACGGACCGCCTTCCGTGTCGTCCGTCAAAAAATTCAGTCCTTCAGCACTCGTTCAAACCTTCGCGAAAGCGGATCGCCAGGCTTTTGAGGTTCTGACGCCAACTCTCCAGTTCTTCACGACTCAATTCTTCAGGCGCCTCTTCTTCATCCAGGTTTACCGCCAGGATCAGAGGCTGCGTCACATCGCCCTTGGGTTTGTGCGGCGCCCTTGGCGGTTGAAACAGCGCGGCATGGGCCGCCAGCAGCTTGGCCAGCCAGGTTTCCGGGTTGTTGGCCAGTTCGACCATCTCGGCCATTTCCGGAATGGCGATGCTTTGCAGCACTTCGCGGTTCAGCAACGCTTCGGCCCGGGATGCATTGGCCTGGGGCAACCGATAGAAACCGGCAATTTCATGGCACAGCCCCAGCAGCGCCCCGTACAGGTGAAACAACGCCGATTCGCGGCCAGCCTGAATCAGCGCCAGGGAATTCATCGCCCGCCCCTCTTCGGCCATGGCGAGCGCTTCCAGCGACAAGCCGGCGAAATAAATCTTCTGGTTGGTACGGGTATAAAGTTCGTGGGCCATGACGGCAGCCTCCACAACGAAATAATTGCTTCACACAGGTCAGACAGTGTCATGGATCAACTCCTTTTCCCGCAAGCGTTGTCTGATCCTGAATCGGACAACGGCTCAATAAATCGCCGCCGATCTTCGTGAACGACATCGCCCCCTGTGGGAGCTGGCTTGCCAGCGAATGCGATCTTCAGCACGCCATCGCTGGCAAGCCGGCTCCCACAGGGGGCCGTGCGAAAACAAAAAGGCCGCATGACAACCCGAAGGTTGTCATGCGGCCTTTTCAGTCTGCCGGTCTTTAAGCCTTGGCTGCCGGACGCTTATCTTCAACGGTCCACTTGCCACCATCGAAATACGCCTTCCAGCCCGTCGGCTTGCCGTCGACTTCTGTCTGCACGTATTGCTCTTTGGTCTTGCGGCTGTAGCGAATCACTGCAGGGAGGCCGTCCGGATCCTTCTTCGGCGCGTCACACAGGAAGTGGTACTTAGGATCGATCTCATCCTTGTGCGGGATGATTTCCATGACCAGCGGAGCACGCGTCTCGCGGTTTTTAGGGAACTGGCTGGCCGCCAGGAACAGGCCGGAAGCACCGTCGCGCAGGATGTAGGTGTCGTTGACCTTTTCGCATTTCAGCTCAGGCATCTTCACCGGATCCATTTTCGGCGGCGCCGCATCACCACTTTTCAGCAGTTTGCGGGTGTTCTTGCAGGTTGCGTTGGTGCAACCGAAGAACTTGCCGAAACGCCCCGTCTTGAGCTGCATCTCGCTGCCGCACTTGTCGCATTCCAGGCTCGGACCTTCATAACCCTTGATGCGGTAGACGCCTTCTTCGATTTCGTAGCCGTCGCAATCCGGGTTGTTACCACAGATGTGCAGCTTGCGCTTCTCGTCGAGCAGGTAGGCATCCATCGCCGTGCTGCAGATCGGGCAGCGGTGCTTGCCACGCAATACCAGCGACTCCGATTCACCTTCGTCGTCCGCAGCGATTTCATCGCCCGGCACCAGGTTGACAGTAGCCTTGCAGCGCTCTTTCGGCGGCAGGCTGTAGCCCGAGCAACCGAGGAACACGCCGGTCGACGCGGTACGTATCTGCATCGGACGGCCGCAGGTCGTGCACGGAATGTCGGTCATTACCGGCTGATTGGCACGCATGCCGTTGTCCGGGCTTTCGGCCACTTCGAGTTTTTTCTTGAAGTCACCGTAGAACTCGTCGAGTACGTTTTTCCAGTCGCGCTCGCCCTGGGCCACGTCATCGAGATGCTCTTCCATGCCGGCGGTGAAGCCGTAGTCCATGAGGTTGGAGAAGCTCTCGGCCAGACGTTCGGTGACGATGTCGCCCATCTTTTCCGAGTAGAAACGACGGTTGTGCAGCGCCACGTAGCCGCGATCCTGGATGGTCGAAATGATCGCCGCGTAGGTCGAAGGACGACCGATGCCGCGTTTTTCCATTTCTTTGACCAGGCTGGCTTCCGAGTAACGCGCCGGCGGCTTGGTGAAATGCTGGGTCGGATCAAGCTTGATCAGCTTCATCGCGTCGCCCTGGGCCATGTCCGGCAGTACATCGTCATCGCCTGGCTTGGCGATTTGCGGCATGACGCGGGTGTAACCGTCGAACTTGAGGATACGGCCCTTGGCACGCAACTCGAAGTCGCCGGCACCGACGGTGACGGTGGTCGACAGGTATTGCGCCGGCAGCATCTGGCAAGCGAGGAACTGGCGCCAGATCAGCTCGTAGAGCCGCTCTGCGTCACGCTCCATGCCCGACAGCTTGCTTGGCTCGGTGTTGGCGTCGGACGGACGAATCGCTTCGTGAGCCTCTTGTGCGCCTTCCTTGCTGCTGTAGACGTTCGGGGTTTCCGGCAGGTACTTCTTGCCGAACTCGCCTTCAATATAGGTACGCGCCATCGCCACGGCATCGGCCGAGAGGTTGGTGGAGTCGGTACGCATATAAGTGATGTAGCCGGCTTCGTACAAACGCTGGGCCATCATCATGGTCTTTTTCACACCGAAGCCCAGGCGGTTGCTCGCGGCCTGTTGCAGGGTGGACGTGATGAACGGCGCCGATGGCTTGCTGCTGGTCGGTTTGTCTTCACGCTTGACGATGCTGTAGCTGGAAGCCTTGAGCTTCTCCAGCGCGGCCATGGCCTGGGCTTCGTTGAGCGGCTTGAATGCTTCGCCCTTCTCGCGAGCGACGTCGAAACGCACGGTCGCGCCTTTGGCGGTGCCGAGATCGGCATGAACTTCCCAGTACTCTTCCGGGATGAACGCGCGAATTTCACGCTCACGCTCAACCACCAGCTTCACCGCTACCGATTGCACGCGACCGGCGGACAGGCCCCGGGCGATCTTGGCCCACAACAGTGGCGAAACCATGTAACCCACCACGCGATCGAGAAAGCGACGCGCCTGCTGGGCGTTGACCCGGTCGATGTCCAGCTCGCCTGGCTGGGAGAAGGCTTCCTGGATCGCCTTCTTGGTGATTTCGTTGAACACCACGCGCTTATAGCGGCTGTCGTCACCACCGATGGCTTCGCGCAGGTGCCAGGCAATGGCTTCCCCCTCGCGATCCAAGTCGGTTGCGAGATAGATGGTGTCAGCATCCTTGGCGAGCCGGCGCAGCTCTTCGATGACCTTTTCCTTGCCCGGAAGGATCTCGTACTTGGCTTTCCAGCCATGATCGGGATCGACCCCCATGCGAGCAACCAGCTGCTTGCGCGCCTTTTCTTTTGGCGACAAGGCCGGCGCTTCACCCGCAGCAGCCTTGCCGCGCTTGGCGGCTGGCTCTTTGCTGGCGCTAGCCGAACCGCTGGTGGGCAGGTCTCGGATATGGCCGATACTCGACTTCACCACGTATTCGTTGCCCAAATACTTGTTGATGGTCTTGGCCTTAGCCGGGGATTCCACAATGACCAGCGATTTGCCCATGGATCAGAAAATTCCTGAATTCTAGAAGTGAAAGGCGGTTGGCGCCTGACGCGGCACCGCTATATATAGTGGCTACAAGGTGAGGTCAAGCGCAGGGTTTTGCGCGCACTCAGCTTATGGCTTGGTAAAAAGGCTCTCTTCGGCTTGCACCAAAGCAAAGCGTGGCACCTGTTCGCCGTCAACTTCGACGGACTCCAGGAACATGCTCAAGGGACGCACCCAAAAGCCGTAATCGCCATACAGGGCTTGGTAGAAGACCACTTCTTCCTCGGTTTCCGAATGCCGCGCGACACTGAATACGCGGTACTGCGGACCTTTGTAATGTTGGTAGAGCCCAGGTTGTATCGGCATGCTTTGGCCCTCACTCAAATTTTTTCAAAATAAAAACAAAAATAAATCCGGAAAAACAAAAACCGGGGCACTTGGCCCCGGCTTCCGTCAACGGAAACGCTTAGACGCGTTCGAAGACGGTGGAGATGCCTTGGCCGAGACCAATGCACATGGTGGCTACCCCGAAGGTGCCGCCATTCTGCTTCATCACGTTCAGCAAAGTGCCCGAGATACGCGCACCGGAGCAACCGAACGGGTGACCCAGGGCGATCGCGCCGCCGTGCAGGTTAACCTTCTCGTTCATCTTGTCGAGTACTTTCAGATCTTTCAGCACCGGCAGGGCCTGTGCGGCGAAAGCTTCGTTGAGCTCGAAGAAGTCGATATCGTTGATGCCAAGGCCTGCGCGCTTCAGTGCTTTTTGTGTAGCCGGTACTGGACCATAGCCCATGATCGCCGGGTCCACACCTGCCACTGCCATCGAGCGAATCACCGCCAGAGGCGCAATGCCCAAGTCCTGTGCACGCTGCGCCGACATCACAATCATGCATGAAGCACCATCGGTGATCTGCGACGAAGTGCCGGCAGTCACGGTACCGCCTTTCGGATTGAACGCTGGCTTCAAGGCCGCCAGGCTTTCCAGGGTGGTTTCCGGACGAATGGTTTCGTCGTAATCGAACAGTTTCAGGAAACCGTTCTCGTCATAGCCCTGCATCGGGATGATTTCGTCTTTGAACTTGCCTTCCACGGTCGCCTTGTGGGCGAGTTGGTGGGAGCGCACGCCGAAAGCGTCCTGTTGCTCGCGAGTGATGCCGTGCATCTTGCCCAGCATTTCAGCGGTCAGGCCCATCATGCCCGAGGCTTTCGCCGCGTACAGGGACATGTGCGGGTTCGGATCGACACCGTGCATCATGCTCACGTGACCCATATGCTCGACGCCGCCAACGACGAATACGTCACCGTTGCCGGTCATGATTGCTTGAGCGGCAGTGTGCAGCGCGCTCATGGACGAGCCACACAGACGGCTGACGGTCTGGCCGGCCGAAGTGTGCGGGATCTGGGTCATCAGCGATGCCATGCGGGCGATGTTCCACCCCTGCTCCAGGGTCTGGTTCACACAGCCCCAGATCACGTCTTCGACTTCGTTCGGGTCGACCTTGACGTTGCGTTCCAGCAGTTTGCTGATCAGGTGCGCCGACATGTCTTCAGCGCGGGTGTTGCGGTGCATGCCGCCCTTGGAGCGGCCCATCGGAGTACGACCGAAGTCGACAATCACGACGTCTCTAGGATTCAAGCTCATAAGTTCACTCTCACTCTAGTTGGGGGCGCTTAACCGAAGAAGCTCTGGCCGTTCTTGGCCATTTCGCGCAGCTTCGCGGTCGGGTGGTACAGCGCGCCCAAATCAGCGTACTGGTCAGCCAGGGCAACGAACTCGGCAACACCGATCGAATCGATGTAGCGCAGCGCGCCACCACGGAATGGAGGGAAACCAATACCGTAGACCAGTCCCATGTCGGCTTCGGCAGCGGTTTCGACAATGCCGTCTTCCAGGCAACGCACGGTTTCCAGGCACAACGGGATCATCATCCAGTTGATGATGTCTTCGTCAGTGACTTCGCGCTGTTCAAAGACGATCGGCTTGAGCACTTCCAGTACCGACGGATCGGCAACTTTCTTCTGCTTGCCCTTCTTGTCGGTCTCGTAGGCGTAGAAGCCCTTGCCGTTCTTCTGGCCCAGGCGCTTGGCTTCGTAGAGCACGTCCACGGCCGAACGGCGGTCGTCTTTCATGCGGTCCGGGAAGCCTTCAGCCATCACGTCACGACCGTGGTGGCCGGTGTCGATGCCGACCACGTCCATCAGGTACGCCGGGCCCATCGGCCAGCCGAATTTTTCCATGACCTTGTCGATGCGCACGAAGTCCACACCGGCGCTGACCAGCTTGGCGAAACCGCCGAAGTAAGGGAACAGCACGCGGTTGACCAGGAAGCCCGGGCAGTCGTTGACCACGATCGGGTTCTTGCCCATTTTCTTGGCGTAGGCAACGGTGGTGGCAACCGCCAGCTCGCTGGACTTCTCGCCACGGATCACTTCCACCAGCGGCATCATGTGCACCGGGTTGAAGAAGTGCATGCCGACGAAGTTTTCCGGACGCTTGAGGGCCTTGGCCAGCAGGCTGATGGAAATGGTCGAGGTGTTCGAGGCGAGGATGGTGTCCTCTTTGACTTGGTCTTCGACTTCGGCCAGAACGGCTTGCTTGACCTTCGGGTTCTCGACGACCGCTTCAACCACCAGGTCTACGTGACCGAAATCACCGTAGGACAGGGTCGGACGAATGCCGTTGAGCACTTCAGCCATTTTCGCGGCGGTCATGCGGCCTTTATCAACGCGGCCAACCAGCAGCTTGGCGGCTTCGGCCAGACCCTGCTCGATACCGTGTTCGTTGATGTCCTTCATCAGGATCGGCGTACCTTTGGAAGCCGACTGATAAGCGATACCGCCGCCCATGATGCCGGCGCCCAGTACGGCGGCCTGCTTCACGTCCTTGGCGATTTCGTCGTAGGCCTTGGCCTTTTTCTTCAGCTCCTGATCGTTCAGGAACAGGCCGATCAGGCTCTGCGCGGCAGAGGTCTTGGCCAGTTTGACGAAACCTGCGGCCTCAACTTCCAGCGCCTTGTCACGACCGAAGTTCGCGGCTTTCTGGATGGTCTTGATCGCCTCGACCGGCGCCGGGTAGTTCGGGCCGGCTTGACCTGCGACGAAACCTTTGGCGGTTTCGAAAGCCATCATTTGTTCGATGGCGTTCAGCTTCAGCTTTTCCAGCTTCGGCTGGCGCTTGGCCTTGTAATCGAACTCACCGGAAATGGCGCGCTTGATCAGTTCCAGCGCGGCGTCCTGCAGCTTCTCAGGCGCAACCACGGCATCGACGGCGCCGACTTTCAGCGCGTCTTCAGGACGGTTTTCCTTGCCGGCGGCAATCCACTCGATGGCGTTATCGGCACCGATCAGGCGCGGCAGACGCACAGTACCGCCGAAGCCCGGGTAGATGCCCAGCTTGACTTCCGGCAGACCGATCTTGGCCTTGGTGGACATGACGCGGTAATCCGCCGCCAGGCACATTTCCAGACCGCCACCCAACGCGATGCCATTGATCGCGGCGACAGTCGGGACGTTGAGGTCTTCGAAATCGCTGAAAATCTTGTTGGCTTCGAGGTTGCCAGCAACAAGCTCTGCATCCGGCAGCTTGAAGTTGTCGACAAATTCGGTGATGTCGGCGCCGACGATGAAGACGTCCTTGCCACTGCTGACGATCACACCCTTGATCGAAGCATCTGCCTTGATGGTGTCTACGGCCTGACGCAGTTCGTTCAGGGTTAGACGGTTGAACTTGTTGACGGACTCACCCTTGAGGTCGAACTTCAGTTCGACGATGCCACTTTCAAGAGCCTTAACCGTGATGGCTTTACCTTCGTAAATCATCAACTGATCTCCACGATATGGAAGCTGAACAGTACACGTCGGACGCAGGCGGATGGCTGGCAGGGACGTCAATCGTCAATGCTACGCCTATCCACCCGGCACACCCGCCAACGCGATAGTCGGGATTCTGTAGGAGCGCTCTGAAAACAAACGCTCAATTCATACGCCCGTTTGATTTGGGTACGCCACCTTCACGGAATTTCCGACAATTGTCAATCGCCCAAAATGCGGGTTGAAAGGCGACTTTGCGGTCATTTCTGTAAGACGAAGGCCTGCAACACACGGCTGCATGTGGACACATTCATAGGATCAATCTTTAGAAAAGTCGCCCTAATTAGCTGCAGCCTGCGTTTAACAGGCTACGCTGGCGGAACTTCAGGGAAATTTTGAACGCTTTTGGCGAACGCCAAGCGTAAGATCAGCCCAAACCGAATTACCGGCCTGCCTGGCCACCCCCCGCCCGATGATGTTGTCGGGCTTTTTATTGCCTGCGAAAACAGCGATTGCGCGACTCCGTGGGAGGGTC
The DNA here is from genome assembly GCF_054071155.1 of Pseudomonas sp. SDO5532_S415. Taxonomy (NCBI): domain Bacteria; kingdom Pseudomonadati; phylum Pseudomonadota; class Gammaproteobacteria; order Pseudomonadales; family Pseudomonadaceae; genus Pseudomonas; species Pseudomonas sp. SDO5532_S415. The sequence goes on from NZ_JBSVWS010000050.1 coordinate 12,272, forward strand.
GGAATCGGTTTCAGGCGAGGGCTTTGAGGGTGGCGTCGATGTGCTGCAGCACCTCGGTTGCGCCCTTCTCGCCCCAATACAAAGCGATCATTTGTTTGTCGGCTTCGACCTTGTAGACATTACCTGGCAATTTTTCGAAATGATTCAGCAGCACTTGATCATCACAAAGCTCCTGCCACTGGTTCACCCACAGACCCGGTGATTTTTGCCAGTAACTCCAGCAGGCAGGCTGGGTGCCGCGTCGTGGCCGGTGGTACTGCGCACACGGGTTTGGCGGCTCCTGGCCGAGCCAGTGCGGCCATTCCTGAGGCGCCAGTTGCATGGCCAGACCGATGCGCCGCGCCTCCATTCGCAGCGCCATCCGACCACTCTGGTGGCGGGACGGCCGCAACCATGCCAGGGGGCTGAGCACCACCAGCAGGATTGACACCACTATCCAGACCGTCATATCTGTACTCCCGATTCTTGATGGGCGTATTCAGTCACTTTGAAACCAATACGCTTGAAACCAGCCATACTTACCAATATTGCAATCCTCAGGAGGAGCACCTCATGCCCTACAACCATATTCTGGTCGCTGTAGATCTAACCGAAGAGTGCGACCCTGTAATCCACCGAGCTCGCGAACTGTCGGTGAGTAATGGCGCGAAATTATCCCTGGTGCACATTGTCGAGCCGATGGCCATGGCCTTTGGCGGTGACGTGCCGATGGACCTGTCACAACTGCAACAACAGCAGTTCGATCAGGCCAGGGAGCGCCTCGACCGGTTGATCATGAAATACCCGGAGCTCTCCAAGGAATACAGCCACCTGACCTACGGCCAGCCACGCCAGGAAATTCACCACCTGGCCAAGGAGCAAGGTTGCGACATGATAGTGGTCGGCAGTCACGGCCGGCATGGCCTGGCACTGTTGCTTGGCTCCACCGCCAATGACGTACTGCACGGCGCGCCTTGCGATGTGCTGGCGGTGCGCCTGCAAAACAAAAGCTGACAACCCTGCCCATTGTGGGAGCGAGCCTGCTCGCGAAAGCGGTGCAACATTCAACGAGTATGTTGACTGTCACTCCGCATTCGCGAGCAGGCTCGCTCCCACACAGGCTCTACAGCAGCCTGAAGATTGCATATGAAAAGCCCGGCGCCCATCACTGAACGCCGGGCTTTTTCATGACCGGATCAATCAGGCATCCAGCTCGGCCCAGCGCTCGACCATTACATCCAGTTCAGCCTGCAACTGCGACAGCTGAGCGATCACCGCAGCGGTTTCCGTAGCCGGACGCAGGTAGAAACCAGCATCCGCCATCTGCGCTTCCACGGCAGCGATCTGCTGCTCCATGACTTCGATCTGCCCTGGCAACGCTTCCAACTCGCGTTGCAACTTGTAGCTGAGCTTCTTCTTCGCCACCGGCGCTTCGACAGCTGCCGCGACCGGCGCAGGCTCGGCCTTGACCACAGCAGAGTTCAGGTCAGCCTTGCCGGATTTGCTTTCGGTCACGCCCAGCAGGCGCGGCGAACCGCCCTGACGCAGCCAGTCCTGATAACCGCCGACATATTCGCGAACCTGGCCTTCGCCTTCGAAGACGAGGGTGCTGGTGACCACGTTGTCGAGGAATGCCCGGTCGTGGCTGACCATCAGCACAGTGCCATTGAAGGTCAGCAAGACCTCTTCCAGCAGTTCGAGGGTTTCGACGTCGAGGTCGTTGGTCGGTTCGTCGAGTACCAGCAGGTTCGCCGGCTTGCTGAACAGCTTGGCCAGCAACAGACGGGCACGCTCACCACCAGATAGCGCCTTGACCGGCGTGCGGGCACGCTGCGGGCTGAACAGGAAGTCGCCGAGGTAGCTCAGCACATGGCGGCTCTGGCCGTCGATATCGATGAAGTCGCGGCCTTCGGCGACGTTGTCGATCACGGTTTTTTCCAGATCCAGCTGATGGCGCAACTGGTCGAAATAGGCGACGTCGATCTTTGTCCCCTCTTCCACTTTGCCGCTGGTTGGCTGCAAGCCGCTGAGCATCAGCTTCAACAGCGTGGTCTTGCCGGTGCCGTTGGCGCCGAGCAGACCGATACGGTCACCGCGCTGCAAGACCATGGAGAAATCCTTGATCAGGAACGGTCCGCCCGGGTGAGCGAAGCTCACATTCTCGAGCACCATCACCTGCTTGCCGGACTTGTCGGCGGTTTCCAGCTGAATGTTGGCCTTGCCGGTACGTTCACGACGCTCGCTACGCTCCACGCGCAAGGCTTTCAGTGCACGCACACGGCCTTCGTTACGGGTACGACGGGCCTTGATGCCCTGGCGAATCCACACTTCTTCCTGAGCCAGACGCTTGTCGAACAGCGCGTTGGCGGTGGCTTCAGCGGCCAGCTCGGCTTCTTTATGCACGAGGAAACTGGCGTAGTCGCCGTTCCAGTCGATCAGCCCGCCGCGATCCAGCTCGAGAATGCGGGTCGCGAGGTTTTGCAGGAAGGAACGGTCGTGCGTGATGAACAGCACGGCGCCCTGGAAATCCTTCAGCGCTTCTTCGAGCCAGGCGATCGCACCGATGTCCAGGTGGTTGGTCGGTTCGTCGAGCAACAGCAGATCCGGCTCGGACACCAGGGCCTGGGCCAGCAGGACGCGACGACGCCAGCCACCGGACAACTCGGCGAGGGTCTTGTCGGCCGGCAGTTGCAGGCGGCTGAGGGTGCTGTCGACCAGGGTTTGCAAACGCCAGCCATCGCGGGCTTCGAGGTCGTGCTGGACGTGCATCAGCTTGTCCAGGTCGGCGTCGGTGACGATGTTCTGGCTCAGATGGTGGTACTCGGCGAGCAGCGCTCCGACACCGTCCAGGCCTTCGGCCACGACGTCGAACACTGTCCGCTCGTCGGCTACCGGCAATTCTTGCGGCAATTCGCCGATCTTGAGCCCGGGTGCGCGCCAAACGGAGCCGTCATCGGGCTTCTGGTCGCCCTTGACGAGCTTCATCATGCTGGACTTGCCAGTGCCGTTGCGGCCGATGATGCACACCCGCTCTCCACGGGCGATCTGCCAGGACACCTTGTCCAACAACGGCATAGCGCCGAAAGCAAGGGACACATCGCTGAATTTGAGCAGGGTCATGAGCTTCTCCAAAAACCGGGCGCGCATTCTACCTGAATCGAGGCTTCAGAAGGCCGGCAATTTCACTGTCGGAGCACTCTGCACTACAAATGTTGCGAACTGATGCAGACAGGTCCGCAAAGCTTTCGCCCGCTGCTGGCAAAAGGCTAAGCTACGGATAATTCAGTGTTGGGCATCGCCAGCACTTGTCATGGTTTTTCTGTCCGGACGTCTCATGCGCAGTCGCCTTCTTAATCTTTTGTCCTGTTTTTTACTATCTGCCGCTGCCGTTCATTCCGCCCAGGCGGTGGACCTGTCCACCCAACGCCAATATTACGATGAAGCCAAGCGCGCCCTGGCCAAGGGCGATACCGGCCCGTATTTCCGTTACAGCCAGGCCCTGGCCGATTATCCGCTGGAGCCGTACCTGGCGTATGACGAGCTGACCGCGCGACTGAAAACCGCGAGCAATGCCGAAATCGAAAAATTCCTCGCCGAACACGGCGACCTGCCCCAGGCCAACTGGATGAAGCTGCGCTGGTTGCGCTGGCTGGCCGATCGCGGCGACTGGGCGACCTTCGTCAGGTATTACGACCCCAAAATGAATTTCACTGAACTGGACTGCCTGAACGCGCAGTACCAGATCAGTCACAACCTCAAGTCCGAAGGCTACGCCAACGCCAACAAGCTCTGGCTGACCGGTAAATCCCAGCCCGAGGCCTGCGACGCCTTGTTCGGCATGTGGGCCGCCGAAGGCCAATTGACCGAGCAGAAACGCTGGGAGCGCGCCAAACTCGCCGCCCAGGCGCGCAACTACCCGCTGGCCAACAGCCTGGTCAACGGCCTGACCACCCTCGCCCCCCGTGGTCGCCTGTTGATCGACGTGGCGCAAAAACCCGAACTGCTCAACAACCCTTCGCGCTTTACCCCGGCGGACGAGCCGATGTCGGATGTGGTCAGCCTTGGCCTGCGCCGTCTGGCCCGTCAGGACCCGGACAGGGCCATGGCGCTGCTCGACGGTTATGCCAGCAGCATGCACTTTTCCCGCGACGAAAAAGTGGCGATCGCCCGGGAAATCGGCTTGACCCTCGCCCGCCGTTTCGACAGCCGCGCGCTGGACGTGATGACCAAGTACGACCCGGAACTGCGCGACAACACCGTGTCCGAATGGCGCCTGCGCCTGCTCCTGCGCCTGGCCCGCTGGGACGATGCCTATCAGCTGACCCGCCGCCTGCCCCAGGATCTCGCCACTACCAACCGCTGGCGCTACTGGCAGGCCCGCAGCCTGGAACTGGCGCAGCCGCAGAATCCGGAAGCGCAAACCCTCTACAAGAACCTTGCCCGTGAGCGCGACTTCTATGGCTTCCTCGCCGCCGACCGTTCGCAATCGCCCTATTCACTGATCAACAAACCACTGGTGCTGAGCCAGGCGACCATCAACAAGGTGCGCAACACCCCTGGCATACGCCGCGCCCTGGAGTTTCATGCACGCGGGCAGATCGTCGACGGTCGCCGCGAGTGGTACCACGTCAGCCGGCACTTCAGCCGCGACGAGATGGTCGCCCAGGCAAAACTGGCCTATGACCTGAAATGGTATTTCCCGGCGATCCGTACCATCAGCCAGGCACAGTACTGGGACGATCTGGATATCCGTTTCCCGATGGCTCACCGCAATACCCTGGTGCGCGAAGCCAAAAATCGCGGCCTGCATTCGAGCTGGGTGTTCGCCATTACCCGTCAGGAAAGTGCCTTCATGGACGACGCCCGTTCCAGCGTCGGCGCCAGTGGCCTGATGCAACTGATGCCTGCGACTGCCAAGGAAACCTCACGCAAATTCAGCATTCCTTATGCGTCGCCGCAGCAATTGTTCGAACCGGACAAGAACATCCAGCTCGGTGCCGCCTACCTGAGCCAGGTCCACAGCCAGTTCAACGGCAACCGTGTCCTCGCCTCTGCCGCCTACAATGCCGGTCCCGGTCGCGTGCGCCAGTGGCTGCGCGGCGCGGATCATTTGAGTTTCGACGTGTGGGTGGAAAGCATCCCGTTCGACGAAACCCGCCAGTACGTGCAGAACGTACTGTCGTACTCGGTGATCTACGGCCAGAAACTCAACTCACCACAACCGCTGGTGGATTGGCATGAGCGGTATTTTGACGATCAGTGATCCAGTTATGAGGCGCTAACTAAAAATGCCCGCATCGTGTGATGCGGGCATTTTCATGAGTACCCAAAACGTCTACAGAGACTTCAACCCTGCAGCGACTTGATAGCCATGGGCTGTCAGGCGATATTTTTGCGTAGGACTGTTGGGCGCCCCTGGATCAGTCATCTCAATCAAACCTGCCGCCAGTGCCGGCTTGAGGTAGTTAGCCCGGAACGTCGCCTTGTGTGCCAGCCCGACCTCAGCCATCAACTCGCTGACCTTGAGAGGGCTGCCGCCACCAAACACCAAAAGCAGCTTCGTTACTTGTTCGGTTACTTGATCGGTTACTTGGTCGGTCATTGATTTGCCACCGATCGCTTCCGACAGCGCCTGATTCAACGCTTTAAGCATGAACTCAACAAAAGGTGTCGATTCAGCTAACTGATCTGACGCCGACAATACTGCGTAATACGCATCCTGCTGATCTCGAACAACTGCCTCGACAGGAATAAAAGCCAACACTGCTCGCCATTGACTCAGGATCAATGTCTGCCAGAGCCGCCCCATACGTCCATTGCCGTCGGCAAAGGGATGGATGAATTCGAACTCGTAATGGAAGACACAACTGATAATCAGCGGGTGCCAATCAGAAGTGCCAACCCACGCCAACAAATCATCCATCAGATGCCCAACGCGACTCGGGGGAGGCGCCATATGGACCAGTTGCTCACCGCGGTAGATACCAACGCCGGATTGACGATACTGCCCGAAGTCATCAATCAAACCGTGCATCAGCAGCCTATGAGCCTGCAGCAGGTCAGCTCGACTGTTCGGCCGCCACTGCGGCATGGCGTCATAGGCCGCAAAGGCATTTCGTACCTCCTGGATCTCACGAGGCAACCCCAGCACCTTTTTTCCCGCAAGAACAGCAGTGACCTGCTCTACAGTCAGGGTATTGTTTTCAATAGCGAGCGAAGCCTGGATCGTACGAATACGATTGCCACGTCGCAATTGCGGTGTCTGCCGACTGTCTTCCCCAGCCGAAAGCTGACCAATCTGTTCGCTGATCTCGGCAATCAACGCCAGTATTTTCGTGGTCAGGGTCAACGGCGGTTGATAGCGACTCATATCCTCATCCAGGCTTGCAACTCGGGTCGACATAATGCCCGATCGTGGCTGCATACAGCAGCCATCTTTCACGCCGCCTCATGCCCATCACTGAACTGCAACGCCGCCAACCGCGCATACAACGCATTACCGGCAATCAACTCCTGATGTGTACCCACCGCCACCAGCTTGCCTTGATCCATTACCGCAATGCGGTCGGCGTTTTTGACCGTCGCCAGGCGATGGGCGATGACCAGGGTGGTGCGGTTTTTCATCAAACTTGGCAGGGCCTGCTGGATCAGGTGTTCGCTCTGGGCATCGAGGGCGCTGGTGGCTTCGTCGAGCAGCAGGATGGGGGCATCAACCAGCAGCGCCCGGGCGATGGCCAGGCGTTGGCGCTGGCCACCGGACAAACCCAGGCCACCGTCACCCAAGTGCGTTTGGTAACCGTTGGGCATGGCTTCGATGAAGTCATGGGCGTAGGCGATTTTTGCCGCTTCCTGAACCTGCGCCAAGGTCGCCGTCGGATTGCCGTAGCGGATGTTGTCTTCAATGCTACCGAAAAACAGCGCCGGGGTTTGCGAAACCAGGGCGAAACAGCGACGCAAGTCCAATGGATCAAGGCGGGTCAGTGGTACACCATCCAGCAAAATGCGCCCTTCAGCCGGGTCATAAAAACGCAGCAACAAGTCATACACCGTCGACTTGCCGGCACCGGATGGCCCGACCAAGGCCAGGGTTTCGCCGGCCCTGACTGTCAGATTCAAGCCATCGACCGCGTAGCTTTCGGGACGTGACGGGTAAGAAAAACGCACGTCCTGCAGCAGCAGATCGCCCTTCACCCGCGTGGGCAAGGTCACCCGATCGGTGACCGGTGGCAGGATTATGTTTTCCGAGCGCAGCAATTCGGCGATCCGTTCCGCCGCGCCGGCCGCGCGCTGCAACTCGCCAATCACTTCGCTCAAGGTGCCGAACGCACTCCCCACAATCAGGCTATAGAAGACAAACGCCGCCAGTTCACCTGCGGAGATCCGCCCGGCAATCACATCCATGCCGCCAACCCAGAGCATGACGCCCACCGCGCCCAACACCAGTACGATCACCAGGGTAATCAGCCAGGCCCGCTGAAAAATACGCTTGCGCGCGGTATCGAACGCCTGCTCCACGGTCACGGCAAAACGCCGCTCGTCCTGGCTCTGATGGTTGTAGGCCTGCACGGTCTTGATCTGCCCAAGGGTTTCGGACACATAACTGCCGATGTCGGCGATCCGATCCTGGCTCAGGCGCGACAGGTTACGCACCCGGCGGCCGAAGATCAGGATCGGCGCGATCACCAGCGGCAAGGCGACCACCACAATACTGGTGAGTTTGGGGTTGGTGATAAACAGCAGGACGATCCCGCCGATCACCATCAGCAGATTGCGCAAGAACATCGACAATGAAGAGCCGATCACCGATTGCAGCAACGTGGTGTCGGCGGTCAGTCGTGACTGGATTTCGGAGCTGCGGTTGTTCTCGTAGAAACCCGGATGCAGATAAATCAGATGATTGAACACCTGGCGACGGATGTCGGCGACGCAGCGCTCGCCGATCCACGACACCAGGTAAAAACGCGAAAAAGTGCCAACCGCCAGACCGATCACCAACAGCATGAACAAGCCGATGGACTGGTTGAGCAGGTGCGGCGATTGGGTCATGAAGCCCTGATCCACCAGCAAACGAATGCCCTGCCCCATGGACAGGGTAATGCCCGCCGTGACGACCAGCGCGAGCAAGGCACCGAAAGCGTGCCAACGATACGGCGCGATGAAACGGCTGGCGAGGCGAATCGCACGGCGGTGTCGAACAGAGAGCATTGGCATCATCCAGATGGGAGCAATTGACAGGTTTACCCTACACCGCTCAATGGAGTGGAACTTGGTAAATCACAATGAGTCAGGTTAATTATGACCGTAAACACGAGGGCCTAGACGCTATTGGTCTAAAGTCCGGGTGGCAAGGACGCGGTATTTCTGGTGGACTGGTGTTGCCGCCATGAAACGATCGCAGGGAGTTGTCACGGCCCGGTCACCTGGCGGTTTTACAGTAAGCACACAACCTGATGAGGAGACAGGCCATGTCCTTAAACAGCAGCGATGTCACCGTTCCAGTGATCCGCCCGAAACGAGATGAGTCTCTGGGTTGCTCGATTGTGGATGAGAAGGGCCGCGAAGTACCGATCACTGAAGAGATGATCCAGAAAGCCTGCAGCGACCTGGAAAAACGATTGGTCAAGCCTGCCGAACAAAAGTGATATAGCCACCGTCTTCTTGACCCGGCCCTGGTTGGCCGGGTTTTTTATGGGTGTTTGCTGGAAGATTTGTGGGGCGGCCATTCGCGAGCAGGCTCGCTCCCACAGAAGATCAGTCAGCGCCACAGACCCACTGTGGGAGCGAGCCTGCTCGCGAAGGGACCAACTCGGTTACTGGACAGCCGTTGCCCCCAACGCCGCCACAATCTTGTGCAATTGCGGCGCATCCCCGTCGATCCGCACCTGCAACCCATCAATCTCGCGCCGCGACGGATAGTTCTTGCGCAGCCTATCGAACGCCGCCCGCTGTTCACTCACGCTGCCGACTAGACTGCGACGGAAGTCCGCATCGTCACGGCGCGGGTCGTACACACCACGGCACAACATTGCCAGCGCCCAGGCCGGATCGCTTTCAGCGTTCAACGTCACCTGCGACAACCAGGGGGCCGGCAATAGATCGCTCAAGCTGACCCGGGCTGGTTGCCCGGCAAAATCGCAGTAGGCCTGATAGATCTGCGCCGTGCCGCGCTGCTTGCCATCCAGGCTGTACCCGGCAATGTGCGGCGTCGCCAGCACGCAGAGTTCGGCCAGCGCCACATCGACTTCCGGCTCACCTTCCCAGACGTCCAGCACCGCTTGCAGATCTTCGCGCTCCAGTAACACATCGCGCAGGGCGGCGTTATTGACCACCGGACCACGACTGGCGTTGATCAGCCAGGTGCCGGTCTTGAGTTGCTTGAGACGTTTTTCATCAAACAGATGCCAGGTCGGCTGATTGCCACGCTTGTTCAACGGCGTGTGCAGGCTGATCACGTCGCACTGCTCGATGATCTCTTCCAGGCTGACGTAATCTCCACCCTCGAAAGCGTGCCGTGGCGGGTCGCAGACCAATACCTTCCAACCCAGGCCCTGCAGGACCTTGACCAGTCGCCCACCGACCTCGCCGGCACCGACCACACCGTAGGTACGCGCGGTCAGGTCGACGCCTTCGATTTCGGCCAGGGTCAGCAGACTGCCGAGCACATAGTCGACCACGCCCCGGGCATTGCAGCCCGGCGCGCTGGACCAGGTGATACCGGCCTGCTGAAAGTAATCCAGGTCCAGGTGATCGGTGCCGATGGTGCAGGTACCGACAAAACGCACCTTGCTGCCTTCAAGCAACGCGCGGTTGACGTTGGTCACCGAACGCACCAGCAACACATCGGCCTGCTCGACGGTAGCTCGGTCGATGGAACGTCCCGGCACCCGGCGGATCTCGCCGAAACCTTCGAAGAAGGCATCGAGCAGGGGGATATTTTCGTCGGCAACAATCAGCATGACAGGCTCCTTTGGCGGGGTTGGCAGTGTAGGCGCAGATAGCCGTAATGAGCCAGCAGGCATTGTTAGGGCGACACCGTTACTGTGGCGAGGGAGCTTGCTCCCGCTGGGCTGCGAAACAGCCCCGATTCGCGAAGCAGGTAACGTCAGCTACTCCGCATGCGCTGACTTTACGACTGCTACGCAGCCGAACGGGACGGAGCGACGATTCGACAAGCTCCCTCGCCACAAAGGTGTTCGGTACAAGGCATGACCGATGATTACAAATCCGCAACACAGTCTTTTCCTGACCGATACGTCAACGCGTAGAATGCGCTGCCTTGCGCATCAAAAACCTTGGACGCTTCGCTTGTGAATTCCGTGACTGAGACTACCGCCACAACCGCCACTCCCCGCACGACCCCGGTTCGCCAAGAACTCAAAGGCTTGCTCGGGCTGGCTCTGCCGATCATGGTCGCGCAATTGGCCACGACGGCCATGGGCTTCGTCGATGCCGTGATGGCCGGCCGTGTCAGCCCACGGGATCTCGCCTCGGTGGCCCTGGGCAACTCGATCTGGATTCCGGTTTACCTGTTGATGTCCGGCGTTCTGCTGGCCACCACACCCAAGGTCGCCCAACGCTTTGGCGCTGCACAACTTGACGAAATCGGTCCCCTGGTCCGCCAGGCCATGTGGCTGGCATTGTGTGTCGGGCTGATCGGCAGCGGCCTGCTGCTCAGCGCCGAGCCGATCCTGCATTGGATGAAAGTCGATCCACAGTTGATCGAACCGAGCATGGGCTACCTGCACGGCATCGCCTTCGGTTTGCCCGGTATTGCTTTCTATTATGTACTGCGCTGCTACAGCGACGGCATGGGCCGCACCCGGCCGAGCATGGTCATTGGGCTGTGCGGGCTACTGCTGAACATCCCGCTGAACTATGCGCTGATCTACGGCCATTTCGGCATGCCGGCCCTGGGCGGCGTCGGTTGCGGCTGGGCCAGCGGTATCGTGATGTGGTTCATGGCGTTGAGCATGGCCGGTTGGACCTGCTGGGCGCCCTTCTATGCCCGCACACGCGTACTGGTTCGTTTTGACCGCCCGCAATGGACGGTGATCAAGCGCCTGGTGGGCATCGGCCTGCCAATCGGTATCGCGGTGTTCGCCGAATCCAGCATCTTTGCGGTGATCGCACTGCTGATTGGCAGCCTGGGCTCTACCGTGGTGGCCGGGCACCAGATAGCCCTGAACATCAGCTCGCTGCTGTTCATGATTCCTTATTCCCTGGGTATGGCGGTGACGGTAAGGGTCGGTCAGGCGCTGGGCGCCGGCAATCCTTATCAGGCACGCTTCGCGGCGAAGGTCGGGCTGGGCGCCGCACTGGTGTTTGCCGCGTTCTCGGCCAGCCTGATCATGCTGCTGCGCGAACCTATCGCTTCGATCTATACGCCTGACAAGACCGTGATCCAGATTGCGTCGATGTTGATTGTCTATGCCGCGCTGTATCAGTTCTCCGATGCCATCCAGGTGATCTGCGCCGGGGCACTGCGGGGCTACCAGGACACCCGGGTGACGATGATTCTGACGCTGTTCGCCTACTGGGGCATCGGCCTGCCGGTGGGTTATGTGCTGGGCCTGACCGATTGGTTCGGTCCGGCCAGCGGCCCGAGCGGGTTGTGGGAAGGTTTGATCGCAGGCCTGAGTTGCGCGGCACTGATGCTGTCGATCCGACTGACACGCAGTGCGCGTAAACGGATTCGTATCAGCCGTTCAGTCGGATGAGACTCAATGGCTCCCACATGTTTTGCATTGTTGTTAACCGGACTTCTTGCGAATCCAGTACAGATAGGTACCGGCATCTTCGTGCTGCGCCACCAGTTCGTGGTCGAGAAACACGCAGAACTTGGGGATGTCGCGACGTGTCGACGGGTCGGTGGCGATCACCTTGAGCAGGCCGCCAGGCACCAGGTCGCGGATGTGCTGGTGCAGCATCATCACGGGCTCCGGACAATTGAGACCGGTGGCGTCGAGGGTGCCGTCAACCGGCGTGTCAGTCATTTCGCTCATGATTCACTCCTGAAACTTGCCGGCATTGTCGCGCATTGCCGGGTGTTCGGTCATCTGTGGCATTACGCCGCTCCCCCTTGTGGGAGCGAGCCTGCTCGCGAAGGCGGTGTGTCATCCAACATAGATACTGACTGACCGGACGCTTTCGCGAGCAGGCTCGCTCCCACAGGGTATTCGCTGAGTGTCAGCGGGACTTGGGCTTTTTCACATCGAGCCGGCGAAGGTGGCAGGTCACTTCTTCGCGGTCGTGGTACAGCTGCTTGCAACCAATCTCCACGCGAATGCCCCGCGTCTTGAAGCCGTCGGCGATGCGCTCCAACAGGCGCTTCACTTCGGCATAACGCTGTTTCATCGGCAACTTGAGGTTGACCACGGCTTCGCGGCAATGGCCTTCGCCGATCCACTCTTCCAGCATCGCGGCATTGCGCGCCGGTTTCTCGACGATATCGCAGACCATCCAGTCCACCGGCTGCTTGGGCTTGAAGGTAAAACCGTCGGCCATCAGATGCTGTACCAGACCGGTGTCCATCAGGCTTTCGGCCATCGGGCCATTGTCGATGGCCGTCACCAGCATGCCGCGATTGACCAGTTGCCAGGTCCAGCCACCGGGCGCGGCACCAAGATCGACACCCGTCATGTCGCTGTGCAGACGCTCGTCCCACTGGTCACGCGGGATGAAATGGTGCCAGGCCTCCTCCAGCTTAAGGGTCGAACGGCTGGGCGCCTCGCGCGGAAACTTCAGACGCGGAATGCCCATCGGCCACATCGCCGAGTTGTTTGACTCCGCCAGGCCCATGAACACTTCGCGACCACTCTTGAAGGTCAGCAGCAGGCGCGGTTTATGGGCGTCTTCCACCAGTTTGCCGGCGGCTATCAGCGCCTTGCGCAGGTGCACTTCGAATTTCTTGCAGAAATTCGACAGTTCCTTGCCATCGTTGGTGTCGACCATTTCCAGCCACAGGCTGCCGCAGGTCGGAAAGTCCGCCAGGTGCGCGAGGATCACGCTGATGCGGTCGGTTTCCGGCAGGTCGATAAAGATCCCGCGAGCCCATTGGCGCGGGAAGATCAACTGATCGAAACGCTGGCCGCGCATCAGGCGTTCGGCGCCGTCTTCTTCGGTGCAGACAAACTCGGCGCAGGCGCTGGCGGTCTTGGCCTTGGCATAACCGGCCACGTTCAGCCGTGCGGCGAGGTCGGAAATCTCGGAACAGACTTCGCCTTCGAAGCCCGGCCGGCAATGCATAAAGAGGGTGTTCATTCTTACTCCTGGGCAGATGGCGAGACATTCACCACTGCGCGATGCCCAGACTTGCGCTGGAGCAAAGCCTGTCACGAAAACCGGCGCATGATAGCCGACTTCGGAACCTCGAACTTAACGATAGAGTCCAGTTATTAGCCAGCTACCTAAAACAGGGCTAGGTTTAATGCTCTGCCCGTCCCCCTCAGTCCGTAGCCGTGCGGACGTAAAGGAGTGATCGTAATGCCGTCTCTCGATAGCTTGAACACCCTTAAAACCCTGCAAGTCGACGACAAGACCTACCACTATTTCAGTCTGCCGGATGCCGCCAAGAGCCTGGGCGACCTGAGCCTGCTGCCGATGTCGTTGAAAGTGCTGCTGGAAAACCTGTTGCGCTGGGAGGACGAAAAAACCGTCACCGGCGCCGACCTCAGGGCGATTGCCGCCTGGCTCAAGGAGCGTCGCTCCGACCGCGAAATCCAGTACCGCCCAGCGCGGGTGCTGATGCAGGACTTCACCGGCGTGCCCGCCGTGGTTGACCTGGCCGCGATGCGTGCGGCGATGGCCAAGGCTGGCGGCAACCCGCAACGGATCAATCCACTGTCGCCGGTGGACCTGGTGATCGATCACTCGGTAATGGTCGACAAGTTCGCCACCAGCAGCGCCTTCGAACAGAACGTCGACATCGAAATGCAGCGCAATGGCGAACGCTATGCGTTCCTGCGCTGGGGCCAAAGCGCCTTCGATAATTTCAGCGTGGTGCCGCCGGGCACCGGCATCTGCCATCAGGTGAATCTGGAATACCTGGGCCGCACGGTCTGGACCAAGGATGAGGACGGCCGCACCTATGCCTTCCCGGACACATTGGTGGGCACCGACTCCCACACCACCATGATCAATGGTCTTGGCGTCCTCGGCTGGGGCGTCGGCGGCATCGAGGCGGAAGCGGCGATGCTTGGCCAACCGGTGTCGATGCTGATTCCGGAAGTGATCGGTTTCAAACTCACCGGCAAACTCAGGGAAGGCATCACCGCCACCGACCTGGTGCTGACCGTGACGCAGATGCTGCGCAAAAAAGGTGTGGTCGGCAAATTCGTCGAGTTCTATGGCGACGGCCTCGCCGATCTGCCGCTGGCGGATCGCGCGACCATCGCCAACATGGCCCCGGAATATGGCGCCACCTGCGGCTTCTTCCCGGTAGACGACGTGACGCTGGAGTATCTGCGCCTGTCCGGCCGCCCTCTCGAAACCGTGAAACTGGTCGAGGCCTACAGCAAGGCGCAGGGTCTGTGGCGCTTGCCGGGCAAGGAACCGATATTCACCGACAGCCTGGCGCTGGACATGGCCAGCGTCGAAGCCAGCCTTGCCGGGCCGAAACGCCCGCAGGACCGGGTTTCGCTGCCGAATGTCGCGCAAGCGTTCAGCGACTTCATCGGCCTGCAAGTCAAGCCCACCAGCAAGGAAGAAGGTCGCCTGGAAAGCGAGGGCGGCGGCGGTGTCGCGGTGGGTAACGCCGATCTGGCCGGTGAAGTGGACTACGACTTTGAAGGGCAAACGGTGCGACTGAAAAACGGCGCGGTGGTGATTGCGGCGATTACGTCCTGCACCAACACGTCCAACCCGAGCGTGATGATGGCCGCCGGCCTGGTGGCGAAGAAAGCTGTGGAAAAAGGCCTGCGCCGTAAACCCTGGGTGAAAAGTTCGCTGGCCCCAGGCTCGAAAGTGGTCACCGACTACTACAAGGCGGCTGGACTGACGCAATACCTCGATGAACTGGGCTTTGCCCTGGTCGGATATGGCTGCACCACCTGTATCGGCAACTCCGGTCCCTTGCCGGAACCGATCGAAAAAGCCATCCAGAAAGCCGATTTGACCGTAGCCTCCGTGCTGTCGGGTAACCGTAACTTCGAAGGCCGGGTCCATCCACTGGTAAAAACCAACTGGCTGGCCTCACCGCCGCTGGTGGTGGCTTATGCGCTGGCCGGCACCGTGCGCATCGACCTCAGTCGCGAGCCTTTGGGCGAGGACCAGAACGGCAATCTGGTTTACCTGCACGACATCTGGCCAAGCAGCAAGGAAATCGCCGACGCCGTGGAGCAGGTCAACACCGCCATGTTCCACAAGGAGTATGCCGAAGTGTTTGCCGGCGATGAACAGTGGCAGGCCATCGAAGTGCCGCAAGCGGCCACCTACGTCTGGCAGGCGGATTCGACTTACATCCAGCATCCACCGTTCTTCGACGGCATCGGCGGACCGCCACCGGTGGTCAAGGACGTGAACGGTGCCCGCATCCTTGCCCTGCTCGGCGATTCAGTGACCACCGACCACATCTCCCCGGCCGGCAACATCAAGGCTGACAGCCCGGCGGGTCACTATCTGCGGGAAAAAGGCGTCGAGCCTCGGGACTTCAACTCCTATGGCTCGCGACGCGGCAACCACGAAGTGATGATGCGCGGCACTTTTGCCAATATCCGCATTCGCAATGAAATGCTCGGCGGCGAAGAAGGTGGCAATACCCTCTACATCCCGACCGGGGAGAAACTGGCGATCTACGACGCGGCCATGCGTTACCAGGCTGCAGGCACACCGCTGGTGGTGATCGCCGGGCAAGAATACGGCACTGGTTCGAGCCGTGACTGGGCGGCCAAGGGCACTAATCTGCTGGGCGTCAAAGCGGTGATTGCCGAGAGCTTCGAGCGCATTCACCGCTCCAACCTGGTGGGCATGGGCGTGTTGCCGCTGCAATTCAAACTCGACCAAAACCGCAAGAGCCTGAATCTCAGAGGCACTGAAACCCTGGCCATTCTCGGGTTGACCGGCGTCGAACTGACGCCACGGATGAACCTGACCCTGGTCATCACCCGTGAAAACGGTACCCAGGAGAAAGTCGAAGTGCTGTGCCGCATCGATACGCTCAATGAAGTGGAGTACTTCAAGTCGGGAGGGATTTTGCATTACGTGTTGAGGCAGTTGATTGCCTCGTAATTTAACGCTGACAACGACACCGCCTTCGGGCGGTGTTTTTGTTTGGCGCTGCTTATAATCGCGCACTGCGCAACCTTGTGGCGAGGGAGCTTGCTCCCGCTCGGCGGCGAAGCCGTCGTAAAACCTGTGTATCCGATGTACCTGATATAACGAGGCTGCTGAATTCAGGGCTGCTTCGCAACCCAGCGGGAGCAAGCTCCCTCGCCACAAAAGCTCTTCAGCCTCAAAGGACTATTTATGCTCGCTCTGCCATGGACCCACCTGGCCCTCCTCTCCCTCGGCTACGGCATGGCGCTGGCTTACGGTCACCTTGGCTGGTTCGCCACGATCTCCGTCGTGCTGTTGCTGATCGCCGGTTTCTCCGTTCGCCAGCAAACACTTCCACTGGGCCGCTACCTCGGCCACGCCCTGTTCATCGTGCTGGCCGTGGCCTTGGCGACACACTGGCTACCCGGTTTCTACAACGGCCGCGTCATTGACCCGCAGCGCTTTACCGATAATGCCGTGCCGTTTTCCATGTACCTGAATCTGGACAAACCCCTGATCGGTTTCTGGCTGCTGCTGGTCTGTCCGTGGATCGTCGGCCGGCGCTCTTCGCGGCTGTTTCTGTATGCCATCGCACTGGCCCTGCCCCTGAGCGCCGTGTTGGCCCTGGGCGGCGCGCTGGTGCTGGATGTCATCGATTGGGCGCCGAAATGGCCAGAGCAGGCCTGGCTGTGGCTGCTCAACAATCTGCTGCTGGTGACGCTGGTCGAGGAGGCGTTGTTTCGCGGCTACATCCAGGGTGGTTTGAGCCGACGCCTGGGACACCTGCCTTACGGCGAAAACCTCGCCCTGCTGCTCGCTTCGCTGGTGTTCGGCCTGGCGCATGTGGGGGCCGGCTGGCAATGGGTATTGCTGGCGAGTCTGGCCGGTATCGGTTATGGCCTGGCTTACCGCTTCGGTGGGCTGGCGGCAGCCATCGCCACGCATTTCGGTTTGAATCTGCTGCACTTCAGCCTGTTCACTTATCCGATGCTTGCCGGCTGACGCAAGGGTCACTTTGCGACGTATCACTGATTATCGAAAAATAATCTCAACAAATCGCAACGGATGCCGATAGAGCACTTGAAAGCCTTGCGGATTAAAAAGCCATGCGTAACAACCAGCCAATTACACAACGCGAGCGGACCTTCCCGGCCCAGCAACGGTTGATTTCCACCACCGATGCCAAGGGCATGATCACCTACTGCAACGACGCCTTCGTCGAGATCAGCGGGTTTTCTCGTGAGGAACTGATCCGTGCGCCGCACAACCTGGTGCGTCACCCCGACGTTCCGGCCGCGGTGTTCGCGCACATGTGGGCGACACTGAAACAAGGCTTGCCATGGATGGGTATTGTCAAGAATCGCTGCAAGACCGGTGACCACTATTGGGTCAACGCCTATGTGACACCGATCTTCGAAGGCAATCAGGTGATCGGTTACGAGTCGGTGCGGGTCAAACCCTCCGCCGAACAAATCCGCCGTGCCGAAGCGCTTTACCAACGCATCAACCAGGGCAAGTCGGCCGTTCCGGCCACCGACAAATGGTTGCCGGTCCTGCAGGACTGGCTGCCGTTCATTCTGGTCAGCCAGTTGAGCTTCATGATCGGTGCCTCGCTCAACTCCCAGTGGGGATTTGCTTTGGCCGCCGGCCTTTCGGTACCGCTGGGCCTGATGGGCCTGAGCTGGCAGCAACGCGGCATCAAGCGTTTGTTGCGTCTGGCCGAGCAGACCACGTCCGACCCGTTGATCGCGCAGATGTACACCGACAGTCGCGGCGCCCAGGCGCGCCTGGAGATGTCAATCCTCAGTCAGGAAGCACGCCTGAAAACCTGCCTGACCCGCTTGCAAGATACCGCCGAACACCTCACCGATCAGGCGAAACAATCCGACGCCCTGGCGCACAACAGCTCCACGGGCCTGGAACGCCAGCGTGTCGAAACCGAGCAAGTGGCCACCGCCGTCAACCAGATGGCCGCCACCACGCAGGAAGTCGCCAGCCATGTGCAACGCACCGCCGATGCGACGCAGGAAGCCAATCGCCTGACCGGGCGTGGACGTGACATCGCCGGGGAGACCCGCGAAGCCATTCAGCGCCTGTCGGTGGTGGTCGGGGAAACCGGCCTGACCGTGACCCAACTGGCCAAGGACAGCGATGAAATCGGTGGCGTGGTCGATGTGATCAAGGGCATTGCCGACCAGACCAACTTGCTGGCGCTCAACGCCGCCATCGAAGCGGCCCGCGCCGGTGAGATGGGTCGCGGCTTTGCGGTGGTGGCTGATGAAGTACGGCAGCTGGCACAACGCACCAGCGAATCCACCGGGCAGATTCACGCGCTGATCGCCAAGCTGCAGCAGACTGCCGGGACGGCGGTGCAAACCATGGAAGCCGGGCATCGCCAGGCTGAAGAAGGTGTGGCCCGGGTACTGGAAGCGGATCAGGCACTGGTGGGGATCAGCGAAGCGGTGGCCAACATCACCGACATGACCACCCAGATCGCTGCCGCGACCGAAGAGCAAAGTGCCGTGGCCGAAGAAATCAGCCGCAACATCAGCAACATTTCCGAACTGGCTGACCAGACTTCGGAACAGGCGCAGAACTCGGCCTTGTTGAGTGAAGAACTGACCAAAACCGCGAATACCCAGTATTCGTTGGTGGAGCGGTTTAACCGCTGATTGATGCGGGAAACAACAAACCCGGACGGTGAAAACCTCCGGGTTTTTTATTGCCAGTCTTAAAGTGATTGTCTGGCAATCTGTATTCGCGAGCAGGCTCGCTCCCACAGTTGATCTCTGTCGGACACTGAATTTGTGCCCAATTCAAATCTAATGTGGGAGCGAGCCTGCTCGCGAAGAGGCCCTCAACGGCACGGCAAGTTTCAAAGCAGAAATGCTGCAACCTTGCTCGCCGCAGCCGCCAGATGC
>NZ_JBSVWS010000051.1:0-31368 GCF_054071155.1 Pseudomonas sp. SDO5532_S415
GTAAACCACAGCCTCTGTGGGAGCGAGCCTGCTCGCGAATGCGATCTGACAGTCGCCAAATCTTTCGATACTAGATCCGCCCAATCGGCGCATACGGTGCCGGATCAATGATCGGCGCCCTGCCCAACATCACATCGGCAAACAACTGACACGACGCCGGCGCCAACACCAGCCCGTTGCGGAAATGCCCGCAGTTGAGCCACAGCCCCTCAAATCCCGGCACCCGGCCAATGTAGGGAATGCCTTCCGGCGAGCCCGGCCTTAGACCAGCCCAATGCCCCACCACTTCGGCATCCGCCAGTGCCGGTATCAATTCCACCGCCGAGGCCTTGAGGCTTTCCAGCGCCGATTCGGTTGGCGTCTTGTCGTAGCCTTCATGCTCCAGCGTACTGCCAATCAGGATGTGCCCGTCGCGCCGGGGGATCGCATAACGCCCCTTGGCCAAGACCATGCTCGGCAGAAAATCCGCCGCGCACTTGTAGAGAATCATCTGCCCTTTCACCGGTTCGACCGGCAGCTCAAGGCCCAGGCTCTTGAGCAAATCACCGCTCCAGGCGCCAGCGGTCAGGACCACTTGATCACCGCGGATCACACCTGTGGAAGTCTGCACGCCGACAATTTTTTCGTCTTCACGAATAAACCCGCTGACTTCACACTGCTCATGAATCGTCACGTTCGGCAGTGCCAGCAGCGCAGCCTTGAGGGATTTCACCAACCGTGGATTGCGCACATTGGCGACGTCGGCCATGTAGATCGCCCTGGAAAAACCACCACCCAAGACCGGCACCGCGTCGTGCGCCACCGAGATATCCACAGCCCGCAGCGGACGACTCTCCCGCGCAGCCCAGGCCAGCGCCTCGGCTTCATCGTCCAGATCCAGCCAATACAAGCCGGTGGTGTGCACCTCGGGATCGACCCCGGTGGCCGCGAACAGGCGCTCGCCCAGTTGTGGATAAAAGTCCTGGGACCAGTGGGCCAACGCGGTGACCGCGGGGTTGTAACGCCACGGGTAGAGCGGCGATACGATGCCGCCACCGGCCCAGGAAGACTCCTGACCGACGTTCGAGCGGTCCAGCAGCACAACGCTCTGCACTTCGGACGCGAGATTGAATGCCGTCAGCAGACCGATTACCCCGCCGCCGACAATCACCACTTGCTGTTGCCTGGTCATATTCTGATCCAACCGATAAATAGACAGAGGGCACAAAAGACGCCCGAAAAGTAAAACTCAGCGACCCCAGCAATCCTTGGTGGTCAGGCCGGCCGTGGCATTGACCATGCCGCGCTCGCCCGTATTAGTGATGGTGAAATCACCGCACTTGTCAGCGGCCATGCTGGTACCCGCCTTGCGCACCGCCGTCAGCAGGAAGGTCTGGTCGGTCAGTGTCGGCGTGATGGTGTAGTAGTCATTGCCCGCACTGAGGCCGGCGACACCGCTGTAGACGTTTTTCTGTGAATAGAAACGCTCAAGGATCTGCGCCTGCTCGGAAAGCAGACCGGCCACTTCGGTACGACGCCCTTTGTTCTGATATTCCGTAAAGCTTGGCATGGCGATGGTCAGGACAATCCCGATGATCGCAATCACGATCATGATTTCGATCAGGGTAAAACCGCGGTTGGATCTGTGCATGCCTCAACTCTCGCTTACTGTATTTGTCGCCACATGATGCGACGGCTGCCGCCGCCGGATTTTTCCACCCCTTCGCTGATACCGCCACTGGAATCGCTCTCGGTGTTCGTCGCGTCCTTGTCGATATCGCTCAGGGTCGGATCGTCGCCGGTAAAAATCACTCCGCTGGACAGCACGTCAGGGTTATCGATCACTCCGTCGCCATTGGAGTCGAGCATCTTAACGCTGAACGCCACGGGCAGCTTCAGGCAGATGGGTTTCAAACCCGAATCACTGCGATAGAAGCCGTACCAGTTGCCACGGGCCAAGCAACTGTCCCGGCCCAGGTTCGACGAGGCGATAGTCATGTCCGGATTCTGGCCTGGCCAGTCCGATGGCGTGTAGGCATAAACCGATGCCGACAGGCACAACGCTAAAACAGCACCGACTGACAGCGTCGTTGATCGTTCAGTACTTCGCATAAATGCTCTCCACCACACTACGCGAATTGCCCGCGATGCCGACGGCGGTGACCCGGTACAACGTCGCCGAGGTGTTGCTCGGCACATTCACCGCCATCTGGGTGGTGCCAATGTTTTGCACGCCATAAAAACCGCTTCCGGAAGCGATCCACGTGACCCCCGAGCTGGCAATGAACCCGGCGGCCTTGACCGTCGATGACTCGGCCGGGGGCTCGCATTGGCGCGTGTCATTGCACTCGGCCAACAGGTAGCTATCGAGTTGCACCGCGCTTTCGCCGACGCGCAACGCCGCTTCGGCAGCCTGGAATGACTGATTGCGCAAACTCACGCTGCCGGCCATTTTTTCCTGCAGGGTGGCGTTCTGCATCGAGGAAATGCCGATCAGCGTCAGCAGCAACAGAAATACCAGACTGACCAACAGCGCCATGCCGCGTTGGGAGCGAGGCGTTCTCGGAAAAACACTCATCGGCCCTCCCCTCACGGCAAGCGGTTGCGCAGTGCGGCAACCACGTTGAAGGTTTGATTGCCCACCCGGTTGTTCGGATCGGCGAGTGTCAGGCTCAGCCGCACGCTGCGGATGCGCGCCGGGTCCGAGGGATTGCTGCTGTAACTGGAGGCGGCCGTATCGGCGGCGGAACTGGCGAGGCCGAAGCTCACGTTGAAGGCACTGACGTTATCGACCAGCACGGATTGAGCTGGCGTATCTATACCGGTGCCCATCGTTAACTGACCGTTCTTGAAGCGGTAGATCAACCGCCGGATCGGAAATGCCTGTTGCCCCGAAGCCGGCGCGCGCAAGTCGGAATAGGCCGTCGCCGTAATTCGGCAATCGGAAACCACCGTCCAGGTCGGCGTTGCACCGTTACTGCCGACATCCGCCGTCACCAAGGTCAATTTTTGATTGGCGTTATCCCAACTGATTGGCGTTTTCTGACTGGCAGCGAAACGTCCCCCCAAGCTGGCGTCGGTGATCGTCCCCAGGCAGCCAAACATGCCGACCATGCGGATTTCCTGAATCATTTTGCTCAGTACAAAACGCGCATCTTCCTGCATGGCGGCAGCAGCGTTCTGGCTAACGTAGGTGTTTTTTGCAGCAATGAAAACCTGCACCACGCCCAGCACCACGATCAAGCTCAAGGCCAGGGCGATCAGTAGCTCGATCAGGCCGAACCCTCTTTGGAAACGGCTCATGGCGTCGCCACCGGTTCGACGGTTGCGCGACTGGTGAGCACGAAGCTGCGGCGGGTATTGGCGCTGTTGGCGGCCCGGGAGTCGTCCCAGGTGATGGTGATGGTGTACACGTGCTGATTGAGGGCGATGCTGCCGGTAGCCGTAGGGCCACCGAAATTGACGATATTGCGGGTGAAATCGTAGAGGTCCTGGTCCCGGGCGACGCTCAGGTTGCCCGAGGTCGGCGGCGTGACGGTGTAGTCGGTGGCTGCATTGGCGCGAATGCGGTCCATCATGTCATAGGCGATAAAACTGGCCTGGCTGGTCATGCGCGCACTGTCGGTGTACTTCAGTGCATTCAATTGAATCGCTGCTGCCCCCAAAAGCCCCACGCCAAGAATCAGCAACGCAACCAAGACTTCAATCAGCGTCATGCCTTCCTGTGCACGTTTACTCCAGTGCCTCATCCGCAACTTCCACCTAATAGAATTCGTCCGTTCAAACACACATTCAGCGTCCTGCTTTGCGTCCCCAGCACATAACTGATCACCACCGCCGTGGACGGCGACGACAAACCGCCCAGATTATTGAAATCGATGGCGGTCACTCCTGAGGTTAGCGTCAGCGTCGCGCCGCTGCTCATTGCTGGAACAACACGCAATACATTGGCTGGTACGCCAGTGCCGTCATACACCGACAACTCGCCGGTCCATAAACTGCCGCCCGCGGTAGGGCGCACTCGCGTGGTCACACCGTGGTTTATCGCCTCCAGTCGGGCGAAATTCAGGCCGCGTCGCAGATCACCGATCTCGGTGTCGGCCCTGGAAATTTGCGTGGATCGGGTGAACGCCGGGACAGCCAAGGTGATCAGGACCAGAAAGATCGCAATGGCAACCAGCAACTCGATCAGCGTGAAACCTTTTGTACGATGCTCCATCGGTGCCCTCCGTTGCCGTCGGCTATACCTGCTTTTACACACTAGAACGTTCGACCGCCGCGGCGCGGTTGGATTGCCATCACTCGTGTACGGATCGCACGGGGCACAACACTCCAGGGAGGGATTTGCCATGCGTCAGCACGGTTTCAGCCTGATCGAACTGCTCATGGGACTGACGATTGTCGGGATTGTTCTGCATTTTGTCAGTCCGGCGTTTGCAGCCGTAACGGAGTCGAATTATCGGGAGGAGGCGGCGAGGTCGCTTTTCAGTGGCATACGTACGGCCAGAACCGAAGCCATCACACGCAATCAGACCATCGTCATCCACAGCATCAACAATGACTGGGCTCAAGGCTGGCGGATGATTCTGGATGTGAGCGGCAAGGGACATGAGGACAGCAGCAATCCGCTGCTTATGGAACGCCAAGGCAGTGCCCGTGTGCCTGTTGTGGGTAATCGACCGGTCAGGAGTTTTGTAAGGTTCAGTGGTCTGGGTGAGCCGCTATTGCCAAGCGGGGCTTTTCAAGCGGGGACATTGCACATTTGCTCAGCCCGCGAGCCGTTGAGCCAATACCAGGTGGTACTGGCCCGCACCGGTCTCGTCAGCCTGCGCAGCAAAAAGACTGAACAGGCGTTATGCATGGGTGGAGAAGACTCAGAGCAGGGAGCGAACACGTAGTTCTTTAGGCATGGAGAACGTGATGTTCTCTTCCCGACCCGCCAGCTCGTCGGCGCCGGTGGCGCCCCAGGCCTGCAATTGCTGGATCACGCCACGCACCAGGACTTCCGGCGCGGAGGCGCCAGCGGTGATGCCGATACGCTCGACACCGTCGAACCAGCTCTTTTGCAGGTCTTCGGCACCGTCGATCAGATAGGCCGGAGTGGCCATGCGCTCGGCGAGTTCACGCAGGCGATTTGAGTTGGAGCTGTTCGGGCTGCCGACCACCAGCACCACATCGCATTCGTCAGCCAGTTGCTTGACTGCGTCCTGACGGTTTTGCGTGGCGTAGCAGATATCGTCCTTGCGCGGACCGCCAATGGCCGGGAAACGAGTACGCAGGGCGTCGATGACGCGGCTGGTATCGTCCATGGACAGGGTGGTCTGGGTCACGAACGCCAGTTTTTCGGGATTGTTCACTTGCAGTTCGGCGACGTCTTTCTCGTCTTCGACCAGGTAGATCGCTCCGCCGTTGCTGGCATCGTACTGGCCCATGGTGCCTTCGACTTCCGGGTGACCGGCGTGGCCAATGAGGATGCATTCACGACCGTCGCGGCTGTAGCGCGCAACTTCGATGTGCACCTTGGTCACCAGCGGGCATGTGGCATCGAACACTTTCAGGCCACGGCCAGCAGCTTCCGTGCGTACAGCCTGGGACACACCGTGGGCACTGAAGATCACGATCACGTCGTCCGGCACCTGATCCAGCTCCTCGACGAAGATCGCGCCACGATTGCGCAGGTCTTCGACGACGAATTTGTTGTGGACCACTTCATGGCGGACATAGATCGGCGGTCCGAAGACTTCCAGGGCGCGGTTGACGATTTCGATCGCCCGGTCCACACCGGCGCAGAAGCCACGGGGGTTGGCGAGTTTGATTTGCATGCTTTGCCTCGTGTCTTGCCCTGTAGGAGCGAGCTTGCTCGCGAAAAACTAAAGGACAACGCGTTAATCCAGAAAAAACGCGTATTCGTTAACGATCATCGCGAGCGAGCTCGCTCCTACAGAAAAGCAGTTAAAGCGCTTTGACGGAGATGATTTCCACGTCAAAGGTCAGCGTCTTGCCGGCCAACGGGTGGTTGAAGTCGATGGTCACTTGCGCATCATCGAATTCTTTCACCACGCCTGGCAATTCAGTATTGGCCGCATCGTTGAAGATCACCAGCAAACCCGGCGACAGGTCCATGTTCTGGAACTGCGAGCGCGGAATGATCTGCACGTTTTGCGGGTTGGGCTGGCCAAATGCGTTTTCCGGCTCGATGCTCAGCGTACGCTTGTCGCCTGCCTTGAAACCGAACAGTGCAGCCTCGAAACCTGGCAACAGGTTGCCATCACCAACCTTGAAAGTCGCCGGGGCCTTGTCGAAGGTGCTGTCCACCGTGTCGCCGTTCTCCAGGCGCAATGCGAAATGCAAGGTGACTTCCGTGTTCTGGCCGATGCGTTGCTCAGCCAATACCTGTTCAGTCATGAACGGCTTCTCCGGTCTTTTTACTTTTGAACATATCCAGTGCCAGCATGACTGCGCCTACAGTGATAGCACTGTCGGCAAAGTTGAACGCCGGGAAGTACCAGCGGTTCTGCCAGTGCACCAGGATGAAATCGATCACATGGCCCAGGGCAATGCGGTCATAAAGGTTACCCAGCGCGCCACCGAGCACCAGTGCCAGGGCGACTGCCAGCCAGGTTTCATTGCGGCCCAGGCGTTTGAGCCAGACCACCAGCACCGCACTGACCACGATCGCAATCAAGGCAAACAGCCAGCGCTGCCAGCCGGAGCTGTCGGCCAGGAAGCTGAACGCAGCACCGGTGTTGTAGGCCAGGGTCCAGCTGAAGTAATCGGGGATCACCACGATTTGCTGGTACATCGTAAGCTTGCCTTCGAAGTAGAACTTGCTGGCCTGGTCGATGACCAGGACCAGCAAACTCAACCAGAGCCAGCTCAGCCGTCCGAAACGGCCAACGGCGTTAGGCATAGTGGCGAACCTCGCCAGCACCGCTGATGTTGTCGACGCAACGACCGCAAATCTCCGGATGCTCCGGGTTCACGCCGACGTCTTCACGGCAGTGCCAGCAACGGGCGCACTTGGCGTGGCTCGACTTGACCACTTTGAGCTTCAGACCGGCAACTTCGGTCACTACCGCGTCCTCAGGCGCTTTTACAAAAGGCGCAACGCTGGCGGTGGAGGTAATCAGGACGAAGCGCAGCTCGTTGCTCAACTTGGCCAGGTCGGCGCTCAGGGCGTCTTCGGCGAACAGCGTCACTTCGGCTTGCAGGTTGCCACCGACAGCCTTGGCTGCACGCTGGATTTCCATTTCCTTGTTGACCGCGACCTTGACCGCCATGATCCGGTCCCAGTACGCGCGATCCAGCTCGAAGCCTTCTGGCAACTCGGTCAGGCCTTCGTACCAGGTGTTGAGCATCACCGACTCGTTACGCTCGCCCGGCAGGTACTGCCACAACTCGTCGGCGGTGAACGCCAGGATCGGCGCGATCCAGCGAACCAGCGCTTCAGAGATATGGAACAGCGCGGTCTGGCACGAACGACGGGCCTTGCTGTCGGCGCCGGTGGTGTACTGGCGATCCTTGATGATATCCAGGTAGAAACCGCCCAGCTCCTGCACGCAGAAGTTGTGGATCTTGGAGTAGACGTTCCAGAAGCGGTATTCGCCGTAGTGCTCTTGCAGCTCGCGTTGCAGCAGCAGGGTACGGTCCACGGCCCAACGGTCCAGTGCCAGCATTTCTTCGGCCGGCAGGAGGTCGGTGGCCGGGTTGAACCCGGTCAGGTTCGAGAGCAGGAAGCGCGCGGTGTTACGGATACGCCGGTAGGCGTCCGCACTGCGTTGCAGGATCTGCTCGGAAACCGCCATTTCGCCCGAATAGTCGGTCGATGCCACCCACAGACGCATGATATCGGCGCCCAGGGTGTCGTTGACCTTTTGCGGTGCAATGACGTTGCCCAGCGACTTGGACATCTTGCGGCCGGACTCGTCGACGGTGAAACCGTGGGTCAGCAGCTCGCGGTATGGCGCGTGGTTGTCGATGGCGCAACCGGTCAACAGGGAGGAGTGGAACCAGCCGCGGTGCTGGTCCGAACCTTCCAGGTACAGGTCGGCCCGTGGACCGGTTTCGTGGCCCATCGGATGCGAACCGCGCAGCACGTGCCAGTGCGTGGTGCCCGAATCGAACCAGACGTCCAGCGTGTCACTGATCTTGTCGTACTGCGGCGCTTCATCGCCCAGCAGTTCGGCAGCGTCCAGCTTGAACCAGGCTTCGATGCCTTCCACTTCGACGCGCTTGGCGACTTCTTCCATCAGTTCGACAGTGCGTGGGTGCAGCTCGCCGCTTTCCTTGTTCAGGAAGAACGGGATCGGCACGCCCCAGTTGCGCTGACGGGAAATGCACCAGTCCGGACGGTTGGCGATCATCGAGTGCAGGCGCGCCTGGCCCCAGGCCGGGACGAACTTGGTGTCTTCAATGGCTTTGATCGAACGCTGGCGCAGGGTGTCGCCCGTGGTCGGCTGCTTGTCCATGCCGATGAACCACTGTGCGGTGGCGCGGTAGATCAGCGGCGTCTTGTGGCGCCAGCAGTGCATGTAGCTGTGTTCGATGATGGTGGTGTGCAGCAGCGCACCGACTTCGGTCAGCTTGTCGACGATGGCCGGGTTGGCCTTCCAGATGAACTGGCCGCCGAAGAACTCCAGCGATGGCACGTACACGCCATTGCTTTGTACCGGGTTGAGGATGTCGTCGTTGACCATGCCGTACTTCTTGCAGGTCACGAAGTCGTCCACGCCGTAGGCCGGCGAAGAGTGAACCACACCGGTGCCGGCGCCCAGCTCGACGTAGTCGGCCAGGTAAACCGGCGACAGACGATCATAGAACGGGTGACGGAAGTTGATCAGCTCCAGCGCTTTACCGGTAGTGGTCGCGATGACCGAGCCTTGCAGGCTGTAACGGGCCAGGCACGATTCGACCAGCTCCTCAGCCAGTACCAGCAGCTTGTCGCCGACATCAACCAGCGCGTAGTTGAATTCCGGGTGGACGTTCAACGCCTGGTTGGCCGGGATGGTCCACGGGGTGGTGGTCCAGATCACGATCGAGGCAGGCTTGGCCAGCGATGCCAGACCGAAGGCGGCAGCCAGCTTGGCTTCATCGGCAATCGGGAAAGCCACGTCGATGGTCGAGGACTTCTTGTTCTCGTACTCGACTTCCGCTTCAGCAAGGGCCGAACCGCAGTCAAAGCACCAGTTCACAGGCTTCAAGCCCTTGAACACGAAACCGCCCTTGACGATTTCAGCCAGGGCGCGGATTTCACCGGCCTCATTCTTGAAGTCCATGGTCTTGTACGGGTTGGCAAAGTCACCCAACACGCCCAGACGGATGAATTCGGATTTCTGGCCTTCGATCTGTTCGGTGGCGTACGCCCGGCACAGTTCGCGGGTCTTGTCCGCGCCCAGGTTCTTGCCGTGGGTCACTTCGACTTTGTGCTCGATCGGCAGGCCGTGGCAGTCCCAGCCCGGAACATAAGGCGCATCGAAGCCCGACAGGGTCTTCGAGCGGATGATCATGTCCTTGAGAATCTTGTTCAGCGCATGACCGATGTGAATCGTGCCGTTGGCGTACGGAGGACCGTCGTGAAGAACGAACTTCGGACGATCCTTGCCAATCTCGCGCAACTTTCCGTACAGGCCAATGCTGTCCCAGCGCTGCAGAATCTGCGGTTCGCGCTGAGGCAGGCCGGCCTTCATTGGGAAGGCGGTGTCCGGAAGGTTTAGCGTGGCTTTATAGTCGGTCATTTAAGGCTCTTCATTAGCGATGGGCGCTAGGTGCGGCTAGTGCACGGGCGGCGGCGACATCCGCGTTGATCGCCGTTTTCAGCGCCTCCAGAGAGGCGAAACGCTGCTCTTCACGCAGCTTGTGGTGGAAAACCACCGTTAAACGCCGGTCATACAGATCGCCGGCAAAATCTAAAAGATGCACTTCCAGGTGGGCCTTGCCATCACCTTGAACCGTGGGCCGCACGCCGATGTTGGCGACGCCGGGCCAGGTCTTGCCGTCGATCTCCACGTTGACCAGGTAAACCCCGGTGAACGGCACGCGACGACGCTTGAGTTGTATATTGGCAGTGGGCGTACCCAGCTGCCGCGCGAGTTTCTGGCCGTGCAGCACGCGACCTGCGATACGGTACGGGCGACCGAGCAGACGTTCGGCCAGGACAAAGTCGGCAGCCGCCAGCGCATTACGCACCTGGGTACTGCTGACCCGGATGCCGTCGAGTTCGACGGTCTGCGCCGCTTCAACGGTAAAACCCTGTGTGACACCGGCCTGTTGCAGGAAATCGAAATCCCCTACCCGGTCACAGCCGAAACGGAAGTCGTCGCCGACTTCAAGGTGTTGCACGCCGAGGCCGTCCACCAGGATGGTATCGACGAACGCTTTGGCGCTGAGCTTGCTCAGACGCTGATTGAACGCCAGGCACAAGACCCGGTCGACGCCTTCGGCCGCCAGCAGCTGCAGTTTATCCCGCAGGCGGGCCAAACGCGCAGGCGCCGTATCCGGCGCGAAGAACTCCCGTGGCTGCGGCTCGAAAATCACCACGCAGCTGGGCACGCCCAATTCGAGCGCACGCTCACGCAGCCGCGCCAGGATAGCCTGGTGGCCACGGTGTACACCGTCAAAGTTGCCAATAGTGGCGACGCAGCCCCGATGCTGGGGGCGCAGATTGTGGAGGCCTCGAACCAGCTGCATAACGCGCTTCTTGCTCATAAAGTGGTCGATTATAACCACACCCGGCGGCCGACGACAGGCAACACCGTATGCCAAAGTAATCGAGCCGACAAAAATGCCGGCCCGCCCACGTTTTTTCTAAATAGTTATCGAGGTTTTATCCTCAGCCCAGCGCCTTGCGATTGAAGTCGCGCAAACGGAAGCCCATCAACACTAACATGCCGAAATAAGCCACCACACCTGCGACCACCAACGCGCCCAGGCGCAGGAAGCGCTCAAGCATCTGCCCCTCGCCCCAGGCCGGCATGAAATGCATCCCGGCCAGCAACACGCCAGACATCACCGCCACCGCAACCACCAACTTGAAACCGAACTTCGCCCAACCCGGTTGCGGCTGGTACATCTGCTGCTTGCGCAACTGATAGAAAAGCAACCCGGCATTGAGACAGGCGCCGGCACTGATGGCGAGCGCCAGGCCGGCATGGGCCAGGGGCCCGATCAGCACCAGGTTGAACAGCTGCGTGACGATCAGGGTAAAAATCGCGATTTTTACCGGAGTCCGGATGTTTTGTTGCGCATAAAAGCCGGGAGCCAGCACTTTGATCACAATAATCCCGAGCAAACCGACCGAGTAGGCAATCAGCGCCCGCTGGGTCATCGCCGCATCGAAAGCATTGAACTGACCGTACTGGAACAATGAAACCGTCAGTGGCTCAGCCAGAATCCCCAATGCCAGAGCGCAAGGCAGCACCAGCATGAAGCAAAGGCGCAGGCCCCAATCGAGGATTCGAGAATACTCATGACGATCCTTGCTGGCGTAAGTCTTGGCCAGCGTCGGCAGCAGAATCGTGCCCAGCGCCACGCCCAGTACGCCGGACGGCAATTCCATCAAGCGGTCGGCGTAGTACATCCAGGATACGGAACCGGCGACCAGGAACGAGGCGAAAATGGTATTGATGATCAGCGAAATCTGGCTGACCGATACCCCGAGAATCGCCGGCAGCATCTGCTTCATCACTCGCCAGACGCCACTGTCGCGCAGATTCAGGCGCGGCAGCACCAGCATGCCGATCTTTTTCAGGTGAGGCAGCTGATAGAGCAACTGCGCCAGGCCGCCCACCAGTACGGCCCAACCCAGCGCCATCACCGGCGGATCAAAATACGGCGTCAGGAACAGCGAAAAGATGATCATGCTGACGTTCAGCAGCGTCGGCACAAAGGCCGGCACCGAAAAACGGTTCCAGGTGTTGAGGATCGCGCCAGCCAGGGACGACAGGGAAATCAGCAATATGTAGGGGAAGGTCACCCGCAACAGGCTGGTGGTGAGTTCGAACTTTTCCGGCGTGTCGGTGAAACCCGGTGCCGTCACCCAGATGACCCACGGCGCGGCAAGCATGCCCAGCGCCGTAACCAGCGCCAGCACCAGCGTCAACAGGCCCGAGACATAGGCAATGAACGTACGCGTCGCCTCGTCCCCCTTCTGGCTTTTATATTCGGCAAGAATGGGCACGAACGCCTGGGAAAACGCCCCCTCGGCGAAGATGCGCCGCAACAGGTTGGGCAGTTTGAATGCGATAAAGAAGGCGTCGGTTGCCATTCCTGCGCCGAATGCGCGCGCAATGAGGGTGTCACGGACGAATCCGAGAACCCGGGAAAGCATCGTGATAGAGCTGACGGCGGCCAACGATTTGAGCAGATTCATTGAAAGAGTTTGTGCCTGTCGATAAACAGCAGGCGAACTACGCGCCTACTTGTGCGATACTCCGCGCCGCAACAGCACAGAGCCAAAGCTCGCGAGTTTACAGGTCACACGCCGGAAAGAAATATCCCGTCGCACCACGCCTACCACTTAGCGGAACGTTTCAAGCGCCCTTGACAAGACTTCAACTCATCGGCATGATTCGCGGCCTATTTTGTTTGCTATTTCCTAAAAAGTCTTTCGAGGAGCTCGACGGTGGCCAACTCACCTTCCGCCAAAAAACGTGCAAAACAGGCTGAGAAGCGTCGCAGCCACAACGCCAGCCTGCGTTCCATGGTTCGTACCTACATCAAAAACGTAGTTAAGGCCATCGACGCAAAAGACGCTGCCAAAGCACAAGCTGCTTACGTTCTGGCTGTGCCAGTTATCGACCGCATGGCCGATAAAGGCATCATCCACAAGAACAAGGCTGCTCGCCATAAGAGCCGCCTGAATGGCCACGTAAAGGCCCTGAACGTTGCCGCTGCTGCCTAAGCGACACGCTCATTAAAAAACCGACCTCAGGGTCGGTTTTTTATTGCCTGCGATTTGGTGAATTCGACAAAAATGTGGGAGGGATCCTGCTCGCGAAAGCGGTGCATCAGACACATG
Organism: Pseudomonas sp. SDO5532_S415; assembly: GCF_054071155.1. NCBI lineage: Bacteria > Pseudomonadati > Pseudomonadota > Gammaproteobacteria > Pseudomonadales > Pseudomonadaceae > Pseudomonas > Pseudomonas sp. SDO5532_S415. The sequence goes on from NZ_JBSVWS010000051.1 coordinate 12,995, forward strand.
AATGCTGAATGTGCAGCCATCTTCGCGAGCAGGCTCGCTCCCACAGTGGATCTTCGCGAACTTCAGATTACTGGGCGCTCGCCCACGGCAAAATCGGAATCGCCGTCACCGCATTCTGCGGACTGCCCTCGATCAAGCGATCACTGTAGACCAGATAAACCAGCGTATTACGCTTCTTGTCGAGGAAACGCACCACCTGCATGGTCTTGAACACCAGCGAGGTGCGCTCCTTGAATACTTCATCACCGTCCTTCAGCTCGCCCTTGAACTTGATTGGCCCTACCTGACGACACGCAATGGAAGCCTCGGCACGATCCTCGGCGAGTCCCAGACCACCTTTCACGCCACCCGTCTTGGCACGCGACAGGTAGCAGGTCACACCCTCGACCTTCGGATCATCAAACGCCTCGACCACGATCCGGTCGTTCGGCCCAACGAACTTGAACACCGTCGACACCTGGCCAATTTCCTCGGCCGAAGCCAGCAGCGGCATCGCCAGCAGCAGCCCCAACAATCCTTTTGCCACACGCATTCAGGTATTCCTTCAGACCAGGATCAGGTTATCGCGATGAACCAGTTCCGGCTCCGCCATGTAACCCAACAGACCGACAATCGCATCAGACGACTGACCGATGATTTTTTGCGCTTCCAGCGCACTGTAGTTGGCCAGGCCACGCGCAATCTCTCGACCGTCCGGCGCCACACATACCACCATCTCGCCGCGACGGAAGCTGCCCTGAACCAACTTCACCCCCACCGGCAGCAAACTCTTGTTGCCTTGGGAGAGCGCCGTCACCGCGCCCGCATCCAGCACCAGCGTGCCACGGGTTTGCAGGTGCCCGGCCAGCCACTGTTTGCGCGCCGCCAGCATGCCGCGCTCAGGCGAAAGCAAGGTGCCGATGCGCTCGCCCGCCTTGAGACGATCCAGCACTCGCTCGAGGCGCCCACCAACAATGATCGTGTGCGCACCGGAACGCGCCGCCAGACGCGCTGCGCGCAATTTGGTCTGCATGCCGCCGCGCCCCAGCGCACCACCGGTCCCACCCGCCACCGCGTCAAGCGCCGGGTCGTCGGCACGCGCCTCGTAAATCAGCTGGGCATCCGGATTGTTGCGCGGATCGGCGTCGAACATGCCATCGCGATCCGTGAGGATCACCAGCAGGTCCGCCTCGACCAGGTTGGCCACCAGCGCCGCCAGGGTATCGTTATCGCCGAAACGGATTTCGTCTGTGACCACGGTGTCGTTTTCATTGATCACCGGAATAACCTTCAGCTCAACCAGCGCACGCAAGGTGCTACGAGCGTTCAGGTAGCGCTTGCGGTCGGACAGGTCGTCGTGGGTCAGGAGAATCTGCGCAGTGTGCCGACCATGCTCGGCAAAGCTCGACTCCCAAGCCTGCACCAACCCCATCTGGCCGATTGCAGCAGCGGCCTGGAGTTCGTGCATCGCACTGGGTCGCGAAGTCCAGCCCAGACGACTCATGCCCGCCGCCACCGCCCCGGAGGACACCAGCACCAGCTCGACACCCGCCTCATGCAAGGCCACCATCTGTTCAACCCAGACACCCATTGCCGCGCGATCCAGGCCCTTGCCGTCCGCCGTCAGCAGAGCGCTGCCGATTTTCACGACCCAACGCTGCGCACCTGTCACCTTGCTCCGCATCATCTTCAACCTTAGCTTGAGGACAGCGCGACCTGGCACTGCCCGTGACGTTATTCGTGGTTATTCGTGACCAACGATCGATTTCCAGATACTAAAACGCCGCTCGATTGAGCGGCGCTTAAGTTTATCGCAACGAATCAGTCACGCACGTAAATGATTTCCGGACCGTCTTCGTCATCCACATCTTCTTCATCCCAATCATCGTCACCGATGTCGTGGACCGACTTCACGCCACTGCGACGCAGGGCACGCTGGTCATCCAGCGCCTGCAGCTGGGCACGGGCTTCGTCTTCGATGCGCTGATCAAGCTCGGCCAGCTCTTCCTTGTAGGCCGGGTCGTTAGCCAGGCGATCAGCACGATCCTCCAGGTAACGCATGATGTCGTGACACAGACGCTCGGTGTTCTGCTTGGCGATGGCCGAGATCACGTAAACCGGACCCGTCCACTCCAGACGATCAACGATTTCCTTGACGCGGGCATCATGCTCTTCATCGAGGATCTGGTCGCACTTGTTCAGCACCAGCCAGCGATCACGCTCAGCCAGGGACGGGCTGAACTTGGTCAGCTCGCTGACGATCACTTCAGCCGCTTCCGCAGCATCGGTCTCATCCAGCGGCGCCATGTCGACAAGGTGCAGCAGCAGGCGCGTGCGCGACAAGTGCTTGAGGAAGCGAATCCCCAGGCCCGCGCCATCGGAAGCACCTTCGATCAGACCCGGAATGTCCGCAACCACGAAGCTTTTCCAGCGATCGACGCTGACCACACCCAGGTTTGGCACCAGAGTAGTGAACGGATAGTCGGCGACTTTCGGCTTGGCAGCCGACACCGAACGGATAAAGGTACTTTTGCCGGCGTTCGGCAAGCCCAGCAGACCAACGTCCGCCAGCACTTTCATTTCCAGCTTGAGGTCACGCTGTTCGCCCGGCTTGCCCGGCGTAGTCTGGCGCGGCGCACGGTTGGTGCTGGATTTGAAGCGGGTGTTGCCCAGACCGTGCCAGCCACCATGGGCAACCAGCAGCTTCTGACCAGCCTTGGTCAGGTCGCCGATCACTTCCTGGGTCGCGGAGTCGATCACGGTGGTGCCGACCGGTACGCGCAGTACCAGATCCTCACCTTTTTTGCCGGTGCAATCAGTGCTGCCGCCGTTGGAGCCACGCTCGGCATCGAAGTGCCGGGTGTAACGATAGTCCACCAGGGTGTTGAGGTTTTCGTCGGCGATCATGTAGACCGAGCCGCCATCACCGCCATCACCACCGTTCGGACCACCGTTTTCGATGAATTTTTCGCGACGGAAACTCATGCAACCGTTACCGCCGTCGCCAGCCTTTACTCGGATCGATACTTCATCAACAAACTTCATAACACAACGCCTCTCGCCATACGGACGAGCCGAAAAACACTAAGACATAAGACTCTTGCAAAAATGAGCGCAGCGACCTCAATCAACGACCGCACAGTCCAGCGCGCCGACAGCCCATACAAACAGTTTTGCAAGAGACTCACCCCACAAACGAAAAAGCCCCGTCGCGAGACAGGGCTTTTCCAGCGATCGCGCAATTAAGCCGCGACAACGCTCACGTAACGACGACCGAAGGCGCCTTTTACTTCGAACTTGATCACGCCTTCGACTTTAGCGAAGAGGGTGTGATCTTTACCCATGCCAACGCCGTAGCCAGCGTGGAATTGGGTGCCGCGCTGACGCACGATGATGTTGCCTGCTTTGATAGCCTGGCCGCCATACATCTTCACGCCAAGGCGTTTGGCTTCTGAGTCGCGACCGTTACGGGTACTACCACCAGCTTTTTTGTGTGCCATGAGTTCAATTCTCCTAGTGAGGAATTAGGCTGTAATTAAGCCTGAATACCGGTGATTTTGATCTCGGTGTACCACTGGCGGTGGCCCATACGCTTCATGTGGTGCTTACGGCGACGGAACTTGATGATGCGGACTTTATCGTGACGACCTTGGGAGATCACTTCAGCCACAACGGTAGCGCCAGCAACAACTGGAGCGCCGATATTCACGTCGTCGCCATTGGCAACCAACAGAACGCGATCAAAGGTAACGGATTCGCCGGTAGCGATTTCCAGTTTTTCGATCTTCAGGTATTCACCCGGGGCGACCTTGTATTGCTTGCCGCCAGTAACGATTACTGCATAAGACATGGTATTTCTCCGATAATCCTGCTCACCCAGCTCTTTATAAGAAGAGGTATTGGCTGGCATGGCTGCATGGGGCTGGAAGGCCCGATTGCAATTGCGTAAGGCAGGTGCTGCCCAGGAAGTTCAGGGTGCGCGATTGTACGCAAGGCACGAGCGCCTTGCAATAGGCCGTCCATCGCGCCTTGACAGGCCCGGACGTGGGTCCTAGCATGCCGCGCAACCCTTCTGGAGCGACTGTCGCTGATGCAACCCCAAGCTTTCTACCGCGCGGTCGCGGACGATTTTAGCGCCGTCGACGGCATCATCAAGAAGCAGCTGACTTCCCGAGTGCCGCTGGTGTCGAAAATCGGCGATTACATCACCTCGGCCGGCGGCAAACGCCTTCGACCTTTATTGGTGTTGCTGTGTGGCAAGGCCTTGGGCCGTGAAGGCGATGACCTTCGCCTGCTGGCCGCGACCATCGAGTTCCTGCACACCGCGACCCTGCTGCATGACGATGTGGTCGACATGTCCGGCATGCGCCGAGGCCGCTCGACCGCCAACGCCATGTGGGGCAATGCACCCAGCGTACTGGTGGGCGACTTCCTGTACTCACGCTCGTTCGAAATGATGGTCGAGCTGGGCTCCATGCCGGTCATGAAGATCCTTTCACAAGCCACGCGCATCATCGCCGAGGGCGAAGTGTTGCAGCTGTCGAAGGTTCGTGACGCCAGCACCACCGAAGAAACCTACATGGAAGTCATCCGCGGCAAGACCGCGATGCTCTTCGAAGCTTCGACCCACAGCGCCGCGGCGCTGGCCGGTGCAACGCCTGAACAGAGCGAAGCGCTGCGCACCTTCGGTGATCATCTGGGTGTGGCTTTCCAACTGGTCGACGACCTGCTGGACTACAAAGGCGACGCTGAAACCCTGGGCAAGAACGTCGGTGACGATCTTGCCGAAGGCAAGCCGACCCTCCCGCTGATCTACACCATGCGCGAAGGCACACCGGAGCAGGCAGCCCTGGTACGCAAGGCGATCCAGAAAGGCGGCATCGAAGACCTGGAAAGCATTCGTGCAGCCGTGGAAGCCTCGGGTTCGCTGGAATACACCGCAAAGTTGGCCCGCGACTATGTGGCCCGTGCGATCAAGTGCCTCGACGCGCTGCCGGCCAGCGAATATCGCGATGCGCTGGTCGAATTGAGCGAGTTTGCGGTCGCCCGTACACACTGACAGCAACATCTCCTGTGGGAGCGAGCCTGCTCGCGAAAGCGGACTTACAGTCGACATCTGCGTTGAATGTTATGTCGCTATCGCGAGCACGCTCGCTCCCACAGGTTTTTACGGTCCTGCCCTCTTTCGCCTAAAACCCTATATAATGTGCGCTTTTTAGCGATCCTGAATCCAAGGAGCCTTAGTGAGCACGTTGCCACCCTGCCCGAAATGCAATTCCGAATACACCTATGAAGACGGCGCCCAGCTGATCTGCCCCGAGTGCGCCCACGAATGGTCCGCCGGCGGCGAAGCCGAAGCGGTGTCCGATGATGCGGTGAAAAAGGATTCGGTGGGCAACATCCTGCAGGACGGCGACACCATCACCGTCATCAAGGATCTCAAGGTCAAAGGCACATCCCTGGTAGTCAAGGTCGGCACAAAGGTGAAGAACATCCGCTTGTGCGATGGTGATCACGATATCGACTGCAAGATCGACGGGATCGGCCCGATGAAGCTCAAATCCGAGTTCGTCAGAAAAGTCTGATTTCGCTGCATCCCCATCCCGCGCGACGCGGGATGGTGCTTCGCACTCCCCTGCCCGACCAACACATGCTCGTGATTGCTGAACGCCAGTCGTTTTGACCTTACGCACTCTTTACCCGGAAAAGGCCGCAATCGGCCAATAGACCCTTGCTATTTGATGAATAAGAATTATTCTCATTGAACCCCCATCAATGGAGATGAGACATGACTTATTTGATCGATGCCTGGCTGGACCGCCCACACCCCTACCTGAGGATCCTGCATCGGGAAACCGGGGAAGTCTGTGCGGTACTTGAAGAAGAGGCCTTGAACGAACTGCAGGATCAAGGTGATCTGGACCTCAACGGCTTGAGTTCCAGCGAGCCGGTGGTGCTCAAGGAAGTGGTGAGAAATCTGTTTCTGTTCTGCTATGCCCGGGCATTGCGCCCGACCAGTGAACTGCACAACAAGATCGAAGTATGAACATCGCTGTTAAAAACTGTGGGAGCGAGCCTGCTCGCGAATTCGGTCTGACATTCAACATTTAGCTGACTGACACTCCGCCTTCGCGAGCAGGCTCGCTCCCACATTAGCCCGGTGTAATTCCGGGCTGGGTATTACAGAACGTCGAGCAGCTCGACGTCGAACACCAGTACGCTGTGTGGCGGGATGCTGCCAACGCCTTGAGCGCCGTAAGCCAGTTCGCTCGGCACGTACAGGCGCCATTTGCTGCCGGCATTCATCAATTGCAGGGCTTCGGTCCAGCCGGCGATCACGCCGCCAACCGGGAACTCCGCAGGCTGACCACGCTCGTAGGAGCTGTCGAACACAGTGCCGTCGATCAGCGTGCCGTGGTAGTGGGTACGCACGGTATCTTCACGGGATGGCTTGGCGCCTTCACCCGCAGTCAGCACTTCAAACTGCAGACCGGAAGCCAGGGTGGTGATGCCATCACGCTTGGCGTTTTCAGCCAGGAAGGCCAGGCCTTCGCCAGCGGCCGCTTCAGCCTTGGCTGCAGCCTCGGCCTGCATGATTTCGCGGATCACCTTGAAGCTGGCGGACATTTCGTCCTGGCCGACACGGCTTGGCTTACCGGCGAATGCGTCGGTCAGGCCTGCCAGGATCGCGTCCAGGCTGACGCCCGGTGGCGGGTTGTCGCGCAGTTGGTCGCCCAGCTGACGGCCAATACCGTAGCTGACGCGGGTTTCGTCGGTGGACAGATTTACTTCGGACATGACACTGCTCCGCTGTGCGAACGGCCCGGGAAATTGCCGTGCGTGCACAGCTTGTCCCCGGAACGCCCGGAACCAAAAAGGGTCAGCAGACTAGCACAGATGCCAATGTGTTGATCAGAGCCGTCAGTGCTGTGGCGCAGAACGTTGTTCGATCGGCACCTTCAGACTTTCATCAATGCCACCGAGGCCGCACATCTCGTCATGCACCAGGGTGTGCACAAGATTGAAGTTCAACTTGGGAAAGGAGCGCAGTACATCACGGGCATGCTCAACTGAGCGCAGGTGCATCATGTGCCCGTGCGTATCATTCAGCGGATAGGCGGCTCCGTGCATCCGGGCTTCCAGCAGATAGATTCCGCCTTCCAGCGAGATCAGGTTCAGCTCATCGACCTTTCCGGCGACGGCATACGCATTCAACTCTTGCAGGTTCATGAACGCACCTCATGCGGCAAGTCATTACCTTTACAGGGATATGCCTTGACGCATCAAAGTACAAGCCACAAACCACACCGTTCGTCTGTTACACAACCCATGCCCTTCTGTGAGAGCGATCTTGCTCGCGAAGGTCGTTAACGAAAACGCTTAAAACCAGATGCCCAGCGGAGCAATCTGGTTTTTCGAGCAAGCTCGCTCCTACAGGGGTGTGGGCAAATCAGTGCTTGGTCAGCTTATCCAGATAACCCATGGCGAATGCCGACACCACGAACGTCATGTGAATGATCACATACCACTTCAAATGCTCGGGATCGACGTTCTTGGCGTCCATGAAGATGCGCAGCAAGTGGATGGAAGAAATCGCCACGATCGAAGCCGCCACCTTCATCTTCAGGGAAGACGAATCCATGGTGCCCAGCCAGTTGAGCTTTTCCTTGGTGTCATCGATGTCCAGTTGGGAAACGAAGTTTTCGTAACCAGAGATCATCACCATCACCAGCAAACCACCCACCAGCGCCATGTCGATCAACGACAGCAGTACCAGGATCAGGTCTGCTTCGGCCATCGAAAAGACGTTGGGTATGACGTGGAAGACTTCCTGGAAGAATTTCAGCGCCAAGGCCAGCAGCCCGAGGGACAGGCCGAAGTAGATCGGCGCCAGAAGCCAGCGGGAGGCGTACATTGCGTTTTCGATAAAGCGTTCCATTGAATCTCACACGTGTTTTGAAAATGGTCGCGAGTATAACAGCCACTCGTCTATACCCAGAAGCAGCCATAAACCGTCGGTAAATCCGTCACCTGCGGGTGTATGTGATTTTTTTTCTGCTAGTGTCCAAACCATTGACAGCACAGTGATATCGGACAGGAAACTGGAAATGGATGTGCGATTGCCTTTGACGAGTGCCGGAATCTGCCTGGCTTTGCTGATGAGCGCCTGCTCGCCCGGCGAAGACAAGCGCGAGATCAGCCTTGAGGAGAAGACGGCGCAGTTCGAAAAATCGCTGGATGCAATCACTGACCCGAAACTCAAGGATGCCGTGGCTGAGCTCGGCGGCTCACTGTTGCTGCTGGAACGGGCGCAACTGAAGCTCGACAGCAAACCGGTGGTGACCGAGTACGGTGAAGATGCCCTCGCCGTACTCAAGCACTACCCCACGCCGCAGGCCCTGGTCGACACTTACATCAACGGCCTGTTCGTGCTGCATAAAGATTCCAGCTCCGACTACCTGACCGACCTGCAGCCGGTATTTCCTTTCAACTTCAGCACGCCTGCCGCATTTCTATTCCCCCATGGTCTGGAATGGCAGTCAGTCACACTGAGCAACAAACGCGTCATCGCCTTTCAGCCGGAATGGTCGGAAACCGATCCCGGCATCCAGCTGAGTCCGTCGAGCTCCAACCTGACCAACCCTGATGACCTGACCGTGACCTACCCGTTCATCGAAGGTCTCGATGTCGACATCAAGAGCCAGCCGCAACCCGTCAGCCTGCAAGGCAAGGTGGAAGTCATTGCGCCACGCCGGCTCTATAGCTTCGACCTGACGAAAAATGATGTTGGCCAGACTCGCACCAACGACAACCTCAGCGTCACCTTGCTGAAAATGGGCAACAACTACGCGGAAATCGAATTCAACAACAAGGAGCCCCAGGCCCCGGAGATCGGGGAGGCACCACTGAACCCGCTGATCGTCCAGGCCAGGGATGCCACCGGGCAGTTTCTCTCGCGGTCCGGCTCGATCAATGAAACCGCGGCGCAAATTACCTTCTATCAGCGACAGTTAGCGAAAATGCAGCAACAGAAGGCCTGGAGCGAGGCGTTCGAAAAACAGCTCGACGAGGAACAGCGCACCTTCGAGAAACAGCAAACCCACCGATACTCGAAGGTGTATTTCAATGGACCGATCGACACTCTCGAAGTCAGCCTGCTGGATTTCTCCGCGGTCACGGTCACCCGCAAGGATCTGAACCTGCCGGTGCGGCGCTTCGACCGTCACACCACACAGAAGACCATCCAGCCCCTGGAATTGCCGGTGCTGGTGTATGACGATCAGGCGCCGAGCTGGCTCAAGGGCGCGACATTGACTGAGGAGCAACTGAAAAAGGGCGTCATTGTCAGCCAGTCAGTGGAGGACCCGAGCGCTGCGCGAGTGGAGTTCAGTCACCTCAGAAGTTTCAATGATGAATTGCTCGGCACGTCTTTCAATCCTGGTGAAAGCCCGGTCACCTTCTTCACCGAGGACAGCAGCGGCAAACGCGACGAGCCGATCGAACTGCCAGCGCAAGCCTATGAGGTCGACCCCTTGCGCGGCACTATCACCTACGACCTGAACCTGTTCCCGGAAACACCCGCGTATGCGGTGGGCTCCATGCCACTGTTCCTGGCCACAATCGATAAACAGAGCATCGATGCCCGCCAGCTGCCCAAAGGCCTGGAACTCAAAGGCAATGCTTTGGTGGTGAATCTGAAGGTGTTTCCCGAGCAGGACTGGCGGTTTTATGCCAAGGACGATAGCGGTCATTACCTCAAGGAAATTCTTGCGGTCAACCACGACGCCAGCCCTGAAGGCCCCGGATTATTTGCCGTGCATTACTTCTATGGAAAGCCCACGCGCCTGGAAAGCTATCAGCGAACCGACCTCGCCACCGTGCAATATGGTTACGAGGTCAAGCTCGACAAGGCTGACCTGTCCAAACTGGACCAGTAGCGCGCATCAATGCTCTGGCCGGAACTCGAAGCCACCGACACTGCGGCAACGACCGCCATTGATTTCCCGCAGCTGGGCTTGCAGGTGCAGGCACCAGATTTGCGGATCATCGGCCAGTTCGTAGCCGTGAAGGGTCAGGCTTTCAACAATGGTGTCGAGGATGGACTCAGCCACGAAAGGGCCATGAAACGGGCCTTGGGCCTTGATGGCTGAAGGTTGTTCGCCGGCCATCCCGGCGGCGAACAGCAAGGTCCACATGCCCGTATCGCCAGCCAGGGGCTTGATGGCGCATTCGATACGGGTCACAAGACCCAGGCATTGACGGGTAAGGCAGAGGTTGCGCGACATGGCGGCGACCCTCGGTAGATCCGGTATTCAGCCTCCACGGGAAGACTGTCTCGATCCAGTGATTACTGTCGATATCCTTGAGCTGATAATAGAAGAAAAGTTTGACCGGTACGTCAGGCGAAACCAGAAGGCGCCGAATGGTCATTGTGTGAAGTTTGACGTCAGAGTAGTGGCACTTTTACACCCTGAACCGGATAGAAATGTGGGAGCGAGCCTGCTCGCGAAGGCATCCTGTCAGCCAACACAATAGTGACTGGCAGATCGCATTCGCGAGCAAGTCGAATCGTCGCACCGTCGCTCCCACAGTGGATCGAGGTGAACGCTGGTTACATCAGGCCGGCTTGGCCTCCACCAGCGCCTCGACCGCCATCTCTTTCTCGGCCTCTTTCAAGTCTTCCTCGCTGATCATTTCCGCAATCACCCGCAAACGCTCCACCACCCGAGCGTTGACACTGCCTTCAGGAAACTCGCCACTCTCGTCCGGCGCGCCCGCCGGTTCGCCAACCAGCAGGCTCAACGCCTCGTCTGCCTGGCGCACCGCATAGACATGGAACTGCCCCGCGCGCACGGCGGCCAGCACTTTCTCGTCGAGCATCAGCGTGGCCACGTTGGCGTGTGGAATGATCGCCCCCTGCTCACCGGTCAGGCCGCGAGCTTCGCAGAGCCGGAAGAAACCTTCGATCTTCTCGTTGACCCCACCCACCGCCTGCACTTCACCGAACTGGTTGATCGACCCGGTGATGGCAAAGCACTGTTTGAGCGGGGTTTTCGACAGGGCCGAAATCAAGGTGCACGCCTCGCCCAGGGACGCACTGTCGCCATCCACGTAACCGTAGGATTGCTCCAGGGCGATACTCGCGGAGATCGCCAAGGGGAATTCCTGCGCGTAACGGCTGCCCAGGTATCCGGTGAGAATCATCACGCCTTTGGAGTGGATCGGCTGACCGAGATTGACCTCGCGCTCGATGTCGACGATGCCGCTGCCGCCCGGATACACCGTGGCGGAAATCCGCGCCGGTACACCGAAGGCCGAATCGCCGACTTCCAGCACCGTCAAGCCGTTGCACTTGCCGACGGCGGCGCCATCGGTATCGATCAGGATGATCCCCGCCAGCATGTCATCGAGAATCCGTGCCGACACGCGTCCGGTACGGGTGGCCTTGGCCTTGAGCGCCCGCTCGATGTGTCCGGCGTCGGTCATTTCGTCAGAAGCCAGGTGGCGAATGAAGTCCGCCTCGCTGACCAGTTGGAACAGATCACCGATACGCGCCGACAAACGTCCCTGATGTTCAGCCAGACGCGCGCTGTACGTCGCCAGGCGCGCTACCGCATCAGCGGTCAACGGTGCCATGCCTTCTTCGGAAGTGCGGGTTTTCAGCAGTTGGGCGAATTGCTCCAGGCTCTCGTCGACCATCGGGATGTCTTCATCGAAATCCACCAGGACGCGGAACATCTCCTGAAAGTCCGGATCAAGGTCCTGCAGCGTGTAATAGAGCGAACGGGCGCCGATGATGACGACTTTGACTTGCAGCGGAATGTGCTGCGGGGTCAGGGTCACGGTGGCAAAGCGGCCCATCTCGCCCAGCGGCGACTCCATTTTCAGCTTGCGCGATTGCAGGGCACGCTTGAGCGCATCCCATACGAACGGCTCGCTGAGCATTTTTTCCGCTTCGAGGATCAGGAAACCGCCGTTGGCCCGGTGCAGCGCACCCGGCCGCAACTGCCGGTAGGTCGTGTACAACGCGCCCTGATCGGTGCTGTATTCGATGCGGCCAAACAGGTTTTCATAGGTCGGGTGCGGTTCGAATACCACGGGCGCACCGCCACTGGCCGAATGACCGACCACCAGACTCGGCGCGTACTGCTCTTCCAGCAGTTTGCGGGCGACGGCGTCGGTCTTGCTGTCATCCACCAGTTGCTCGACCACGGTTTTCAGCAAATACACCTGCATCGCTTGCAGGTAACCGCAGACTGCCGCGTTCTCGGCGTACTTCTCCGACAACGGCGAGAGCAACGGCTGCAAGGCCAGGGTGATGGTTTCTTCATTGAGATGGCGCAGCTGATTGCTCGACTCGCGCTTCCATTGCGGCAGACTGGCGAGCTCTTCGTTCAAGCGCTCCTCAAGGGCCGAAATGTCGTCGTGGAAACGCTCGCGGTCGACTTCCGGCAATTGGGCGAATTCCGCCTCGTCCAGCGCCTTGCCGTCGAGCATCGGAGTGAACGCGATGTTGCTGCTGTCGCGATAGAGCGCGACGTCTTTTTCCAGGGCCAGACGCTCGATCACGTCCAGCGCCTTGTCGTAGCGCTGGTTGAAGGCGCGGTCGATGGCACTTTTTTTCTGCTGGTAGGACGGGTGTTCGAACACCGCTGGAAAGGTTGCCAGCAGGTTGTCGATCAGCCCGTTGATGTCACCGATAAAGGCACCGGCGGTGCCCGAGGGCAGCTCCAGTGCGCGCGGCTCCCGCGGCTCATCGAAATTATTGACGTAGACCCAGTCCGCCGGGGTCTGCAGGCGCTTGCCTTCGGCCTTCAGGTAGCGTTTGACGAACGAAAACCGGCCGGTGCCGGGTTCGCCCATGACGAATACGTTGTAACCGGGGCGTGGCATGGCCACACCGAACTGCAAGGCTTCGACCGCACGTTCCTGGCCAAGCACACCGCGGAAGGGCTCCAGATCATTGGTGGTAGAGAAGCTGAACTGTTCAGCGGAAAACGGACGGGTCAGCGCTTCGGGCGCTAGACGCAAGCTGGCAGCAACAGGATCAGGCATCGGGCTTCCTTACATCAGGCGGGGCAGATAGCGGCATTCTGGCGCCGCCCATGCCTGACTGGCAAGGAGCGCCTCTGACCAAAGCATAGACAAGTCGATACCCCGGCGCAGAGCAGCGCCAAATCCCTGTTTTCAACGAATGTTTTGCAAAAAATCACGGAACCCCATGATCGTGCCTAAACTCCAAACTGCGCGACTGGATTAATAACCGGTCCAAACTGGCGAGATAGGCGCCAGAACCCTTGTCCATTGGTACGCACATAAAGAGAACAAAGCTATGAAACGGATTCTTCTTGGTACTCTCTTCACCGCTGTATCCATCAACGCCATGGCTCAGGCGCCAGGCGGCCCGGATTGCGGTTGGGGCAACATGCTGTTCGAAGGTCAGCGTGGTACTCCGGCTCACTTCCTGGCATCCACCACCAACGGCACTTCCGGTAACGCAACCTTCGGTATGACTTCCGGCACCAACGGTTGCTCCACCAACGCGTCGCTGACCTATGGCGGCAAATCCTGGTTTGCCATGAATGGCATGATGAACGAGCTGTCCGAAGACATGGCTAAAGGTCAGGGCGAAGCGCTGACCACTTATGCCGTGGTATTGGGCGTGGCGCCGGAAGACCGTGCGCACTTCGCCGCCGTCACTCACCAGCACTTCCAGCAGATCTTCAGCAAGGCTGACGTGACCGCGGAAGATGTGCATACCAACACCCTGGCCGTTCTGAAGAACGATCCTCGTCTGGCCAAGTACGCCACTCAGGCTTAAGCTCGAGCGCACCCCGCTTCTTCCGGGAAGCGGGCTTTATTTTTTGGACCTCCCCCTTTGGGTCTTGGTTTTTTCCTGTTTAAGTTGCTGACTATGCTCAAACGCCTTGCCTGGCTGGCGCTCTGTGTCTGCGCCCCGCTGTCCGCCGCGCCCCACATCGACCCTCAACGTTTGCAGCAACTGGCCAATGACCCTTTCTGGATTTCCCTGGGTCATTACGAAACCGCCAAGCTCGGTGGCTGGCGCAGCTATGTCAGCGACCAGAAATTCTTCCTCGCCACCGACGGCCACGAACACCCGGACCAGGAGCTGGCAGCCACCGTACATGCACTGTACGCCCCGGCCAGTGCCGGCGAACAACATGCACAATGCGTTTACCCGGCGCGTACCCGCTGGTTGAAAGCACAGCTCAACCTGACCGATCTGCCGACGCCCGATTGCGTTGAATTCAAGCAGTGGTTCAAGGACGTCTCGCCCCATAGCGCGGTGATGATTTTCCCGGCGGCCTACCTCAACAGCCCGTCTTCCATGTTCGGCCACACCCTGCTGCGTATCGATCAGGCGGATGTGCAAAGCGACAAGACCTCGCTGCTCAGTTACGCGATCAACTTCGGCGCCTACATCGAAGGCTCGGACAACAGCATCCTCTACGCCTGGAAAGGCCTGATGGGGGGTTATCCGGGGTTGTTTGCGCTGGTGCCCTACCAGGAAAAACTCTCGGAATACCGCAGCCTGGAAAACCGCGATCTGTGGGAATACCGCCTGAACCTGACGGAGCAGGAAACCGCACGCATGGTCGAGCACGTCTGGGAGTTGAAGCAGATCAAATTCGACTATTTCTTCTTCGACGAAAACTGCTCCTACCGACTGCTGGAACTGCTGCAAGTGGCGCGTCCAAGCCTGCGCCTGACCGAGCAATTCCCGCTGACCGCGATCCCCACCGACACCGTCAAAGCTGTGAAAGAGGCCGGTCTGGTGGAATCCATCCAGTACCGCCCTTCCCGCGAGCGCGAACTGCTGAGCCGTGCCGAACCGTTGACCGATGAAGAACAACAGTGGGTGCTGAAAGTCAGCGCCGACCAGCAGCACTTGCAAACCCAGGCCTTCAAGGCGCAACCCCGCGACCGCCAGGCGCTGATCATCGACGCGGCCTATCGCCTGGAGCGCTACCGCGCGAATGGCCAGGAACGTGACCCGCAGCGGGCGCAGCGCAGTTTCGAACTGTTGCGGGCAATCAATCAGAACCCGGCTCCGGAGTTGGACATCCCGCAACCCGGCCTGCCCGAGGATGGCCATGAATCCCGCACCTGGCAGGCCGGCCTCGGCACTCGCGGCGATCGCGCCTTTGGCGAATATGGCCTGCGCATGGCCTATCACGACCTCAACGACAACGCCGAAAGTTTCCCCCTGGGCGCGCAGATCGAGATCCTGCAACTGAAACTGCGTCAGTACGAAGGCAATGAGTGGCAGGTGCAGCAACTGGATCTGGCGACCATCCGCTCACTGACCCCGCGCAATGAGCTGCTGCAACCGCTTTCATGGCAAGTCACTGGCGGCCTGGAGCGGGTGCCGGGCAAGCATGACGATGAGAACCTGGTCAGCCACGTCAATGGCGGTGGTGGCGGGACCTGGCAACTGGGCGACGACCTGCTGGGGTTCGCCCTGGGCACCGTGCGCGTGGAACACAACAATGATTTCGCCGGATTTATCGCACCGGCCGCAGGTTTCAACACAGGCCTGCTGTGGAAAAACCCGCTGGGCAACTTCAGCCTGGAAACCAAAGGTGATTTCTTCACCAATGGCGAAGTGCGCCGCAGCGTGAGCCTGAATCAACAGTGGGAGTTATCGCGCGACCTGGGCTTGCGCCTGAGCGCCCAGCGTGAATTCAGCCACCTGGCCACGCCCGAGAATGAAGTGATGCTGGAGCTGAAGTGGTATCACTACTAACCCAAAAGCACTGCCGCCCCCTGTGGGTTTTTTGTGGTGTTGAATGGATTTTTCACGGCCATTGCACAATCGCCTCACGAACACCGACCTAGACTTTCCATACAGGGTGTATTGCGGCCCGGGAGTCTGAGATGTGGCGTTGCGCAGGCGTGTTGAGTTTGTTGATGTTGATCGCCGGTTGCCAGACAACCCACGAGGATCTGATCGCCAAGGGTTACCCGCCGGCGTTCGCCGATGGTTTCGATGACGGCTGCAGCAGTGGCCGGCAAGCCGCCGGAGCGATCACCGGTGAGTTTCGCAAAAATGTCCCGCGTTATCTGAAAGACAAAAACTACGCCGAGGGTTGGAGCGATGGTTTTCGCCAATGTCAGGCCATGCGCGAAAGCCAGGACCGCGAGGACTATCGCAACCGCCATTGGGACGAGCGCGACAAAGCCTGGCAACAGCAAAAGGATCAGGACGCCGCCCGGGCCTATCACTCGCAATAGGTCGCTGATAGACATCCACCGAAACTAAAACCCTGCAACCATGGCCCAAACCCTATATCGGGAGAAAACCATGAGTCGTGCCTTCGTCAATGAAGATAACGCCGCCGCGCAAGCCGATCAGCCGGTCGAACGGCAGGTCAGTGCACAGCCCAATTACGTCACCCCCGAGGGCCTGAGCCTGCTGCAAAACAAGGTTGCCGAGTTGCAGGCGCTGCACGGCGGACAATCGGCGCTCGGCGATCAGGCTGACAAACAGTTGATGGCCAACCTTGAGCGTGATCTGCGCTACTTCCATCAACGCCTGCAAAGTGCCCAGGTCGTGCCGCCCGCGACTTCAACCAGGAAAGTCCAGATCGGCAGTTGGGTCATTTACGCTGATGAGCACGGCACCGAGCGTCGCGTGCAACTGGTGGGGGAAGACCAAGCCGTTGCCGCCAAAGGCCTGATCAATTGGGGATCGCCGTTGGGTCGGGCGTTGCTCGGGGCACAGCTCGGTGACGAGGTGCTTTGGCAACGCCCGGCCGGCGATCAACTGATCGAGATCATCCGCATCGAACCGGCTTAAACCACGCCTTGGGCCAGCATCGCATCGGCGACCTTGACGAAGCCGGCGATGTTCGCACCCTTGACGTAATTGACCTGACCGTTCTCTTCACCGTAATGCACGCAAGCGTGGTGAATCGACTGCATGATTGCGTGCAGCTTGCTGTCGACTTCACCGCCGGTCCACAGCAAGCGCATGGCGTTCTGCGACATCTCCAGCCCGCTCACAGCAACACCACCGGCGTTGGACGCCTTGCCCGGTGCAAACAGGATGCCCGCGTCGATGAACAGATCCACCGCCTCCAGCGTGGTCGGCATGTTGGCGCCTTCCGCCACACAAGCGCAGCCGTTGCGCAGCAATGCACGAGCCGCATCGGCATCCAGTTCGTTTTGCGTGGCGCATGGCAACGCGATGTCGCAACTCAGGCCCCACGGATGCTGACCGGCGAGGAATTCCAGACCAAAACGGCCGGCCAATTCGCTGATGCGCCCGCGCTGGACATTCTTCAGTTCCAATACCGCTTGCCATTGCGCTTCGGTCAAACCGCTCTCGCAGTACAGCGTGCCTTCGGAGTCGGACAGCGAAATCACTTTGCCGCCCAGGTCCATGACCTTGCGTGCCGCGTATTGCGCAACGTTGCCCGAGCCGGAAATCGCTACGCGTTTGCCCTCAACGGTCAACCCGCGACGCTTGAGCATTTCCTCAGCGAAATACACGCAACCGAATCCGGTAGCCTCAGGACGAATCAGGCTGCCGCCGTAGCTCGGGCCTTTGCCGGTCAGCACGCTGGTGAACTGGTTGCTCAGGCGCTTGTACTGGCCGAACAGGAAACCGATTTCACGGGCGCCGACGCCGATATCACCGGCCGGCACGTCAACGTCGGCACCGATGTGACGGTACAGCTCGCTCATGAAGGCCTGGCAGAAGCGCATGACTTCCGCATCGCTTTTGCCTTTCGGATCGAAGTCCGAACCGCCCTTGCCACCGCCCATGGGCAGCGACGTCAGCGAGTTTTTGAAGGTCTGCTCGAACGCCAGAAACTTCAACACGCCGAGGTTTACCGAAGGATGGAAGCGCAAGCCGCCCTTGTATGGACCGATGGCGCTGTTCATCTGGATGCGGAACCCGCGATTGACCTGCACCTTGCCGTGATCGTCGACCCAGCAAACCCGAAACACGACCGCCCGCTCCGGCTCGCAGATCCGCTCCAGAATGCCTGAAGTCAGATAGTGCGGATTGGCCTCAAGAAAAGGCCACAGGCTGCGCAGGACCTCTTCGACCGCCTGGTGGAATTCAGGCTGGTCCGGATCGCGCTTTTTCAGGCGGGCAAGGAAGGATTCAACGGATTCGATCATGGAAAAGTCTCGGCAAATTTATTGTCGTTGGAAGAAATTGGGCCGGACTTTAACAAACGAAACGCGCACTAGGACAGAGCAAAATGTCGCATTTATGAAATTAAATGGTGCAACCGATATAAATTTAGTCCGATTATCGGCCGCTTTTGCACCGAAACAGGGATTTACAAATTAGCCCTTGCACCACCAGTGACTCCGTCTTCGCGAGCAGGCTCGCTCCCACAATTGTAATGCGCTCC